>DASZGZ010000094.1:0-5647 GCA_035938355.1 Acidobacteriaceae bacterium | reverse complement strand
GGATGCGAAAGACGGAGAGTCGATAAAAGAGATCGGCGCGGAAGCTGCCCTCCTGTGCCCGGCGAGCGAGCGGCTGGTGCGTCGCCGCCACAATGCGAACGTCGACGCGCACCGTCTCGTTCTCGCCTACCCTCTGCAGTTCCCCGCTCTCGAGAAAACGCAGCAGCTTGGACTGAAGCGCCAGTGGCATCTCGCCAATCTCATCCAGAAACAGCGTGCCGCCGTTCGCCGCTTCAATTCGCCCTGTCCTGCGCTGTACGGCGCCAGTGAACGCGCCGCGTGCGTGGCCGAAAAGCTCGGCCTCCAGCAGTGCCTCCGGGATGGCGGCGCAGTTCAGCGCAACGAAGGGCCTGTCAGCACGCGGGCTCAGGCGATGGAGAGCACGCGCCACTACCTCCTTACCGGTTCCCGTCGGACCCTGTATCAGGACCGTGGACTTCCGCTTCGCAACCAGACGAATACGGCGGCTTACTTCGAGCATTCGATCAGAGTTTCCAATCAACTCCGGCAACCGTATGGAGGCACCCAGTTCCAGAATGGGCGGCGTGTGAGCACCCGCACGCGGCGAAGATTGCCTGGCTGTGATCGGCAGGACTCGCCCCGGCGCCGGAGCGGCTGGGATATTCGTATCTGTAGTTGTGTCCGACGGACCTTCCTGGCACACGGAACGCAGTACCTGGAGCAGCTCGCCCCGTCGCGGGCTTCTCATCGCCCCCGTCAATCCGGCAAGCGTTCCATCGAGAGCAATCAGGTCCATAGTCGGCTGGCTGGAGCGTGCCTCCTCCGCAAAATCCGCCAGATGCAGATCCGGCAGCGGACCGTCCAGCAATGTGGCCTGCGGTCGGGTCTGCTCCATCAGCAGCAGCGCAGCAGCGCCTCCGTCTGCCTCGTACACCTCCCAGCGCTGCGCTGTGAGCGCGCTCCGCAGACGGGCGCGGACTTCGGAATTTGCGCTCAACACCAGCACTGAGGCTGCATTTTTCGTCACGACAGAAGCTGTCGCCATAGGAATCCTCTCTCTTCGCTCAATCGTGGGAGTGCTCGGGTACTACTGCATGGCCGGCTGCTGGAACGCTGAAACCGGCGGCAGAGGAACGGATTGCGGCTGCTTGCCGGCTTCGACCCCTGCAATGCGATAGCCCTGGCCGCGCACCGTCTCGATCAACGAGCCGCTTGAGCCGAGCTTGCGCCGCAGATAATTGATGTACACATCCACGACGTTGGTATTGCCTGCGTCCCCGGAACTCCAGACGCGCTCGAGCAGTGTGGCGCGAGAGACGCAATGGCCGCGATTGAGCATCAGGTATTCCAGAAGGCCGAATTCCCGGCGGCTCAGCGCAATCGACTCCTCGCCGCATTCTAGAGACTGCTGCAGCCGATTCAGTTCCAGACCGCCACAACGCAGCACTGCGCCTCCATCCTGCCGGCGTACCAGCGCGCGGCAGCGCGCCTTCAGCTCGCGCATTGCGAAGGGCTTCATCAGGCAGTCGTCCGCGCCGCCTTCCAGGCAGGCAATCCGGGTCTCCAGCTCAGTTGCCTGTGCCGAAAGCACCAGGACGCGCATGCCGTTTCCCAGCTGGCGCGCCACCTCCAGCACCCGCATTCCGATATCTCCGGGCAGGTCCAAGTCCAGAAGAAAGAGGTCGTAGTCCGCGCTTGCGATGGCGGTGGCTGCCGCAGCGCCGTCTGCTACGAGCGTCACCGTGTGACCTTCTTTTTCGAGCGACCGGGTGACAAACATTCCCAGGGCAGGTTCATGTTCAGCAATCAGGATTCTCAAGGCCCATCCCTCGTCTCAGCACCGGGTTGATCCCCGGCTTGCAAAGACACCATCTCGTCAAAGGGGTCTGTTTGGCAAGATATTGCTTTGTTTTTCCTTCGCCTATATTTCGCTTTTGGTACGCCTTCCGCGGATCGTTTCATTTCGGGAACCCCACATCACTCTGGCGAAGATTTCTTCGCCACATTCGCTGTTTCTTCGCTACAATTGCGGCATGTCCGTCACACGCCGACAAAAAGAGGTGGTCGACTTCATCAGCGGCTTCGTTGAGGAGAATGGTTATTCCCCGTCCTTTGACGAGATCGCCCGGGGGCTGAACCTCAAGTCCCTGGCCACGGTGCACAAGCACGTCACAAACCTGCAGAAAAAGGGACTGCTGGAGCGAGCGCACAATCGCAGCCGTTCCATCGACATCCTGCCCCCCAAGAGCAAGTCGCGTCAGCCCGAGAGGCTGCCCCTCGTAGGCCGGATCGCTGCAGGCCTGCCGGTCGATGCGGCCGAGGCCTCGGAGTCCATCTCGCTCGGCGACATCATTGGGAACAAAGATGTCTACGCGCTGGAGGTGCGGGGCGATTCGATGCGCGATGAGCACATCGTGCACGGGGATTATGTGCTGGTCGAGCGTGTGAAGACAGCTCGGCCGGGGGAAATCATTGTGGCGCTGGTCCGCGGGAGCGAAACCACGCTGAAGCGCTATTACATCGAAGGCGACCAGGTACGGCTCCAGCCCTCGAATGTGGAGATGGCGCCCATCTTCGTACCCGCAGAGCAACTTGCGATTCAGGGCCGGGTGCTGGGAATTCTGCGGAAATACGCCTGATCGCGTCTATATATCCCATTTCAGAGACAAAAAGAAGAGGCCCGGCAGATTTGCCGGGCCTCTTCTGGCTCTAACAGAGCTTATGCGACTGTGGTAGCCAGCACCTTGGCGACGCTCTTATCGATCGTCTCCTTGGGCACGTAGCCGACAATCTGCTCCGCCACCTTGCCGCCCTTAAAGAGCAGCAAAGCCGGGATGCCGCGGATGCCGTAGCGAGCGGGAGTGGACGCGTTGCGGTCCACATCCATCTTCATCACCTTCAGCTTGCCTTGGTAGGCTGCGGCCACCTCATCCACAATCGGGGCCAATGCGCGACAGGGGCCACACCAGGCCGCCCAGAAGTCCACCAGGACTGGTTCGTTGGACTTCAGAACCTCCTGCTCAAATGTCGCGTCGTTGACCTCAGTGATCCCATTACCTGCCATTCATTCCTCCATCTGGACACCGAAACGGGCTCCAGTTGTGTCCGAAACTGGCCTTCAAGGCGCATTCCGGGAGCTGTTTTGCATTCAAAATGTGCTGTAAGAGAGATGCAGCAAGGCGCAAAAGGTCGCATCGAGACCCCGCCACCCCATCTTAGCCCGAACTGCCCTACGAGGCTGTGGAAAGTAAAAGCGCCCGTGGCCCTCAAAGGAGCCACAGGCGCTAGAGCAGCCCTCCCCCAGAACTGCCCACGGGTGAGAAGGTAGGCGGTGAGGGCCGGAAAAGTAAACAAAACTTAAGTACTTTTGTAGTCATCGCGGTACATATTACCGAGCTGGAATGCCTTTTTTATGTGATCGTTGCGATTTGGGCCGCTAAAGTAGAAAAAATCGTATACTTCGCAGAAATGGCCGACCTACTTTCTCCGCGCGAAGCAGCGCTTCGCCTCGGAATCTCGTATCCCACAATGAAACAGTGGCTCTACCGGGGCAAGCTGAAGGCGATTAAGACGCCGGGCGGGCACTACCGGATCCCCGAAGCGGAGCTCGACAGCCTGCTGCACAAGGCGAGGCGGCCGGAGACGCCGAAGCGGCAGATGCTGCGGACCGTAAGCGGGAGAAATCAACTGGTGGGCCGCATCGTCGAGGTCAAGATCGAAGGGCTGCTGGCCCAGATCAAGCTCTCGATCGGCGGCCAGATCATCACCTCGCTGATCACCTCCGACGCGGCGCGCGAACTCCAGCTCGAAGTCGGCGAGACGGCGGCGGCGCTGATCAAGTCAACTGAAGTGATGCTGCTCCGTGTTTAGGATGCGGCT
Source organism: Acidobacteriaceae bacterium (assembly GCA_035938355.1). Taxonomy (GTDB): domain Bacteria; phylum Acidobacteriota; class Terriglobia; order Terriglobales; family Acidobacteriaceae; genus KBS-83. The sequence goes on along the minus strand of DASZGZ010000094.1, from coordinate 1,807 downwards.
CAAGTCGCGGCGATCCTGTTCCTGCCTCGTACTGCTTTCGATCGTCTTTTTGATCTCGCAGTTCCCTGCGGCCTCCCGTGCACAAGCGGATCCCCCTGTCCGTGTCGCCGCCGCCGCGGATCTTCAACCGCTGCTGCCTGGACTGCTCGCCGACTACGAGCGGCAGACTGGAGAGCATGTAGAGGCGTCCTTTGCCTCCTCGGCAACGCTCGCGACGCAGATTGAAAACGGTGCTCCGTTTGACGTGTTTCTGTCTGCGGACATGGCGCTGCCGGAGCGGATAGCCCAACACGGCTTCGCGGCCGCGGGGGCAACGGCACGGCCCTACGCGCGCGGCACGCTGGTGCTGTGGACACGCAACCGGAGCGGGGTCGATCCGCTCAGCATGCAGCTGCTTGCGTCACCACAGGTGCGCAGCGTGGCTATCGCCAATCCACAACATGCACCCTATGGCCGTGCCGCAATGCAGGCGCTGACAAGTCTCGCGCTTGTTCCGGTGGTCAAGCCCAAACTGCGGACTGCGGAGAACATCGCCCAGGCGGCACAGTTTGCCAGCACCGGCAATGCCGACGTCGGACTCATCTCCCTCACTTCGGCGCTGACTCTCACGGCGCAGGGACATTACGTTGCGGTGCCGCAGAATGCATACCGGCCGATCCTGCAGGGGGCCATCGCGCTGAAGGGCGGCGCGAATGCGCGGGGTGCCGCGGCATTCCTCACCTATCTCCACTCGCCTGCAGTGGTCGAGCAACTGCAGCGGGGCGGACTCGCGCCAGCGCAGTAGTCAATGCCGCGCTCTATGTTTCAGCCCCGGATTAGGCTCCAGCACCCGCTTAGGCTTCAGCCCTGGCTTACTTTCGGTTTGCTCATCGTCGCGCTCGTTGCCGTCCCGCTCCACGCAGATGCGCAGACACAAGATGGCGCCGCTCAAAGCAACGTGCCGTACCACCTCAGTGTCTCGGTAAATGAGGTCAGCCTTACCTTCCATGCAGCCGGCGCTCACGGCTTACCCATCCGCGACCTGAGACTGGTTGAGCTGCGTATCCTCGACAACGGGGCGCCGCCGCGAAGGATTGTTTCCTTTCAGTCGATGGAGAACTTTCCCATCCGTGCCGGCATTCTCATGGATACCAGCGAGTCCATGGAGGGATATCGTGCCCGCAACCGCGCTATCTCGATCGAATATGCGCAACGGCTGTTACGGCAACATACCGACCAGGCATTTGTCATGAATTTCGATTCCCAGTCCAGTGTCGTACAACCGTGGACGAGCGATGCCAATGCTCTGACAGCAGGTGTCCGCAGATTTATGACGGACGGGAGCCGCCATCTCAGCGGCACAGCCATCTTCGACAGCATCTATCGAGCATGTCTCAACCAATTCGGCAAACTCGATCATGGAGGCAGCGCAAACTTTATCCTTCTGTTCTCCGATGGCGAGGATAACGCGAGCCACGCTTCTGTTCAGGATGCGATCGACACATGCCAACGCACCAACACCGCCATCTATGTCGTTCGCGCAGAGCCGGAGACAAGTTTATCGACCGGACCAAAGACTCTGGCGGAACTCGCATCGAAGAGCGGCGGCCGCGTCTTCTATGACGACGAATCCGATGCAGGGATCTATAGCGATCTCCAGATCATGGAGGGAAATCTTCGCGATCAATATCGCCTCATCTATCAACCCGCAGAACTGAAACGCGACGGTTCGTTTCACCGAATCGAGTTGCAAGCTCCGGAGCGCGTGGACAGCATCACCATCCGCGCCGGTTACTATGCTCCATCGCGGTGAGGTTGGCATCAGCCG
>DASZGZ010000093.1:0-4889 GCA_035938355.1 Acidobacteriaceae bacterium | reverse complement strand
GTGCAGAGACAGCGTAATTCCCGCAGCGCCCCCATTTTCCAATTTCGATTCGTGCAGCCGGATGCCGCGCTCCTCCGCCACCGCCGCTGCGTTGATGCGATTCACATTCTCCGAGTGCGCCAGCACCCCTTCGATCGCCGCGTTGCGCACCAGGTCCGTCTTGCCCTGCGCCAGCCGCCCCCGGTAGACGAGTGAGATGCTCTCAACGTTGCCGTCCGCAGTGGCCGAAAGGAACGCGCCCAACCGCGCCGCCATGTCGATGTACGGCGACAGTTCGACATACTCCTCATGCGATAGCGAGGGCAGGTTGACGGCATTCTGCACCACGCCCAACTTCAGGTATTCGCGCACCTGCGCCGCAATCTGGATGCCTACTGCCTCCTGTGCCTCTGCCGTTGAACCGGCGATGTGCGGCGTCAGGATGACGTTTTCGCGTGTGAAATAGGGCGAGTTCTTCAGCGGCTCATCGCGAAACACATCCAGCGCCACGCCTGCCACCTGTCCGCTGTCGAGCGCAGCGAGTAATGCGGCATCATCGACGAGTTCACCGCGAGCACAGTTCACGATGCGCACGCCCTTCTTCATCGCGGCAAGATTTTTCGCGTTGATGATGTTCGCCGTCTGCTGGGTTAAGCCCACATGCAGCGTGACATAGTCCGCACGCGTGAACAACGCATCCAGCGGCACCAGTTCCACCCCGCGCTCGCGCGCCACGGCCGGCGCGACAAAGGGATCGTGCCCCACAATCTGCATGCCGAAACTGGCAGCGCGCTGCGCTACCTCGAGACCGATGCGCCCCAGACCGAGTACTGCCAGCGTCTTGCCGCGCAGCTCGGCACCACTCAGCGACTTCTTCTCCCACTTGCCCTGATGCAGCGCGCCGTTCGCCTTCGGCAGTTGCCGCGCCAACGCCAGCATCAGCGCGATCGTGAGTTCCGCCACGGCAATTGCATTTGCCCCGGGCGTGTTCATCACCACAATGCCGCGACGCGTCGCCGCATCGGCATCGATATTGTCCACTCCCACGCCGGCGCGACCAATCACCCGCAGTTTCGGCGCATGCTCCAGCAGCGCATCGTCCACTTGGACAGCCGAGCGAACCACCAACCCATCGGCATCCTTCAACTCGTTCGCTAGACCATCCTTGATCTGGTCATGGGTCACGACATTCCAGCCCGGCTCGGCCTGAAAGACAGCCAGCGTAGCGGGTGAAACTTTCTCTGCGAGAACGATCTTCAAAATGGGCTCCTCTATCGATTTCAATCACGACGTGGTGATAAAGCGCGGCAGATCAGCTTCTCAAGCCGGAACGGTGCTGACGCAAACTTCATAGTGAATGGCGAGGGGTTCTACCCGGGCAAGAAGCCGCCTCGCCTCCGGCTCGAACTGAGCGACGGCATAGTCAGGTCCGGCGAACTGCTTCACCGCCTCGAGAGAGTCGAATAGATTCACGACAACGAATTCCACCTCATCCGCAACGCCGCGCCGAAGCACGTATCCGCCGCGATAGCCGGAGATCTTCTTCAAGCCGGGAAGAACCGTGCCGCGAAGTAGTTCCTGATAAGCCTCTGCATTCTCCGGTGCGGTCCAGCCTCGCCAATGTCGCGCTATCATCCTTACCTCGCTGCAGCCAGTTCGGCCTGTCGCACAGGCTGCCCGGTGCGCTCGGCAAACACCTGCTGCGCAGCCGCCAGTGCCATGCCGAAGCGGAAATCCGGCAGCTTCAGCGACGTTGCGGCCACCTGTTCCAACGCGCCAATGATCGCGATCGTGTCCAGGTAATCGAAGTAGCCGATGTGTGCGATGCGGAAGAGCTGGCCCTTCATCTCGCCCTGGCCGTTCGTGATGATCGCGCCGAAACGCGACTTCAGCTCTTTCACCACTACGCCGGAATCCACGCCTGCAGGCGGCAGCACTGCCGTCAACGCCGCGCCCGGCGAAGATGAGAACAGCTTCAGCCCCAGCGCCTCCACGGCTGCGCGCGTCATCGCCGCAATCGTCTCCGCATTGTCCACCAGCTTCGCGCGGCCCGCCGCAAGGTCGCCGTCTGCCTGCGAGGCGATATAGTCCAGCGCCGTGCTCAGCCCCGCAATCAACGAGATCGCCGGCGTGTAAGATGACTCGCCCTTCGCGGCGTTCTTACGCTCCTTGCGCAGATCGAAATAGTAGCGCGGGTTCAGCGCGTTACCCATCAGGTCCCACGCCTTGTCGCTTATAGAGCAGTAGGCAAGTCCCGGCGGAATCATCACCGCCTTCTGCGAGCCGCCAATCATGATGTCCACGCCCCACGCATCGGCATCGAAGTGTGTCGTGCCAAGGCCGGTGATCGCATCCACCACCAGCACCGCATCGCTCTTCGCGTCCTTCAGCAGCTTCGCCACACCTTCGACATCGTGCCGCGTGCCGGTGGAGGATTCGTTCGCCTGCATGAAGACCGCGCGCGTCTCCACCTTCAGTGCAGCCTTCACCGCATCCAGCGAGAAGGTCTGCCCATAGGGCACGCTCACCACATCCACGTCACAGTTGTATGCCTTCGCGATGCCCGTCCAGCGCTCGCCGAACTTACCCGCGGACAGCACCAGCACCCGGTCACCAGGCGACGTGATATTTGCGACCGAAGCCTCCATGACGCCGCTGCCTGAACACGCCATCAGGATCACATCGTTCTTCGTGCCGATGAAGGTACGCAACTGCTCCAGCACCCGTTGGTACAGAGCGCGAAACTCCGGCGTGCGATGATGCAGGTCGGCCGCAGCCATGGCAAACTGCGCGGCAGGAAGCAGGGGAGTTGGACCGGGGGTAAAGAGGCGCGTCTTCAGAATCATGTCTGTGGGGTTCCTTGGCTTCTATTCTATCGAGCGCGCGTGTCTTTATACTGGTAACTTGGCCTTTAGAACGCAGGCTCACCGCCGGTGAGCCAGGAGACGAAGACGCATGACACTTCAGCAACGCATCGAGCAAGACACCGTCGCAGCCATGAAAGAGCGGGCACAGGCCAGGCTCGATGTGTTGCGCATGGTCAAGGCGGCCATCAAAAACAAGGAGATTGATAAGCGCTCCCCGCTCACCGATGCCGAAGTTCTGCAGACGCTCACCACCCTCATCAAGCAGCGCCGCGACTCCATCGAGCAATTCACCAAGGGCAATCGCCCCGAGCTCGCCGAAAAGGAAGCCGCCGAGATCAAAGTCATCGAAGGCTACATGCCGCAACAGGCCGACGACTCGAAGGTCCGCTCGCTCGTCGAAGCGACCATCGCGGAGATGAGCTCCGCCGGCAATCGCCCCACGCCAAAAGAGATGGGCCTCGTCATCAAGGATGTACAGGCAAAGATCGCCGCCACCGGCCTGCGCGCCGACGGCAAGGTAGTTAGCGAAATCGTGAAGGCTGAGCTCGCGAAGGGATAGAGCGACGATGATTCGCCCAGCAACCACGGCTGACGCTGCGGCCCTCTGCACCATCTACAACCACTACGTCCTCGAAACCACGATCGCGTTTGAAGAAGCAGCGGTCACTCCAGCTGAGATGGGGAACCGTGTCCGCGAAACCGTCGACTCATCACTGCCATGGCTGGTATGGGAAGAACTCGCCTCCATCCAGGGGTTCGCATACGCCAGTAAATGGAAGGGCCGCTGCGCGTATCGGCATTCTGCAGAGGCGACGGTCTACCTCGAGCCGAAGTCGACCAGCCGCGGCGTCGGTTCCCGGCTCTATCAGGCGCTGCTCACGGACCTACGCCAGCGCAGCTTTCATGCGGTCATCGGCGGCATCGCTCTGCCCAACGAGGCAAGTATCGCGTTGCACGAACGGCTCGGCTTCCGTAAGGTCGCTCACTTCGAGCAGGTTGGCTGGAAGTTTGGTCGCTGGATCGATGTCGCTTACTGGCAGCTTCTGCTGTAGCTCCGGATCGTAAAATCCTAGTGCGCGGTCGGCGGCGGAGTCGGCACCGCGTTATCGACCACTTTGACCCCATCCAGTATCCGCACATCCACATGCGTCTTCTCGAAGTGCGTGTTCGCGAGCGACATCGAAATATCCCGCGCAATGAAGAACAGCACACGCATGCGAAACTCCGTGCCGAAGCTCACGGGGAACCACACGCCATCGGGCTGGCGGTCGTAGGTCACCGAAAATCCCAGCCCTGGCAGATTGGTTCCAAGCAACGTCCGCACTGCCAGCGGAATCTTGCGCGACATCTCGGTGTACACCACGACCGGCTCAAACTCCTGAGTATCGATGAACGCTTCGCCCTTCCAGTCGAAGTCGTTCTTGTCCTTCGGACGGAAGCTCAGGCGATAGACGTCGCGGCCATTCATCGTCTGCCGCCCTTCGAGTTTGAACAGGTACTGCTTTTGCTGCTCCGTGGTCAGCGGAAAGAGCCCCTTGCCCAACCCGTCCTTCGACTTGTCATCCGCCAAGTTCTTGCGCAAGTTCTCGACAAGGTCGATATCCATCCCGTCCAGGTCTTCCTTCTCTGTTTTGACCTCTTTGCCTTTTGGCTCGTCTTTCGACCCGCCATCCTTGGATTCGCTGACGTCGTGCTCCTGCAGCGTCGTGTAGTGAACGTAGAGCCCCTTCTGCCAGTAGCGTCCGTCGAGCGTCAGCAACTGCTGCTGTGACTCTTTCTGCTTCGGGCTCACGCGGCTGTCCGTCACCTCTTCGCACATCACCTTGCCGCCCGTCTTTCGCGAGACCATACGGATGTGCTGTTGGTAGATGTAGCGCATGCGCGCCGCCTCGGTGCGATCTTGGTTGGTCGCAACCCGCGCCATGATCTCGTCTGCGGTCAGCGTGGTAGGTCCCGGGGTCTGCGCCGCCATCGCGCAACCGGCAGACAATGCGGTCGCTATGGCAAATGAGACGAGACGGCGCATGCCATTTCCTACGCTCG
>DASZGZ010000092.1:0-1910 GCA_035938355.1 Acidobacteriaceae bacterium | reverse complement strand
CCTCAGGAGCGCCCATTCTTAGCGGGGTCTAATTCATGCGCTCGCCGCGTCCTGGTGATCCCGGCCGCGTAAAGGAAGCACAATGTCACGTGCCGATGTGGGACGGCGCCCTCGCCTCGCGAGCCATATGCGCAACCACAGATGATCATGTACGCGAACCAGTCGCGCATCGTCCGGCCGGGTTCTTTCGATTAACTCACCGATGCAGGCCGCGACGCCATTGGCTGCGGGAGGCAGCAGTTCGGTAGCATCAGCGGTTTCAGCTTGCTGCAGGTTCCATGCGCTGTCTTCAATAAATGCCGCATGCACGGGTTCACGCAACATATGCTCCACCGCGCGTGCAGTGGCGTGCTCCGCCCTGTGTCTCCCTGCCAGATACAAGGCTCCATCCGAGCCTTGACGGAAAAGCGCAAGGCGGTAGCGCCTTCGTAGAAAGGCGGGGATGAGCGACGGGGTATATTCGAGATCCGGTCTTCCATGAGGCAACACGGCGCAGCTCCACTGAATCCCCAGAGCTTTTGCAATTGTTTCCTCAGAAACGCCATGCAAACGGCTTAACCACTCGCCGATGCGCCCGCTTCCAGCGCGACGCTGTGCAGCGAGAGCCTCTTGCAGTTCCCGATGAGTAATCCAGCCGCGGCTGAGCAAAATCAGCCCCAACGGCATGCGAAGGACGCGTTCCGCGGGAAGAGGTTCCCAGCTCTCAATCCGAGTGCGAACCGTGTCGGCGAGAATCTGCTCCATGCATGCCGCACAACATGCCCACTGCTCTTCGAAGCGCGGGAGAGAGCGCCTCCTGAAGAGTCGCAGCCAGCCGGTCCTGCATTCTCGATTTCCGCAAACGTCGGCCCAGCGATTCGCGCTGATTGCCCGAGTGCCATTCGGCACAGCGGCCAGAGATATCTGCGTCACCCGGAGAGTACCTCCGTGACACGCAGTCCAAATTTGCCCTGAACCAGCACAACCTCACCGCGGGCCACGACCTTGTCGCCGATGATCAGATCGACCGGATCTGTTATCTGACGGTCAAGCGGGATGACAGCGCCCGGCCCTATCTCCAATAACTCAGCCAGAGACATTTCTCGGGCGCCAAATCGTATGTTGGCTTCGAGCTCGATATCCAGCAAGCGGCCCAGATCGTTTCTTTCCATCATGTCTCTTCCTCGATACGTCGGTGTCAATTCTGCCGCGTCATGCGCGAGCCGCACGTCTGAGGGATGACGCACCCAGCGCAACACGAAGCCTTGCCATCGCCGAAGAATGAAGCTGGGAGACGCGCGATTCCACCACTCCCATCGTCGCTCCAACCTCACGCATGGTCAGCTCCTCGTAGTAGTACAGCGTGAGTACCAGGCGTTCCCTCTCCGGAAGTTCTGCGATCGCTTCAGCCAACAGGCGCCGCATCTCGCTGCTCTGGCATTGCAAAAACGGATCGTCCTCCGGGCCGGCAGGAATCATCGCCATAGCCTCAGTCCCTGCTTCCTCGGATGGAGTTGCGTTGAGGCTGCTCAGCTCGAGACCGGATAGCTCGCCAAGGAGTTGCTGATAGGTATTGAGATCCAAACCCATCTGCTTCGCAACTTCACTTTCCGTCGGGGCTTTGCCCAGGGTCGCGCTCAGGGAACGGATCGCCTCTTCAACGGCGCGCCCCTTCCGTCGCAGATCGCGCGGGCCCCAGTCCAGCGCGCGAAGGCTGTCCAACATCGCGCCACGAACGCGAAATTGCGCATAGGTACGGAACTGGACCTTCTTGTTTGGATCGAACTTCTGCAGCGCGTCCATCAGTCCGACAATCCCGGCGCTGATCAGATCTTCCATTTCGACCTGCTGCGGCAGGCGCTCGCGAATCCGCAGCGCCAGAAAGCGCACCATCGGCAGGTGCTCCCGCAGGAGATCTTCCGACACAGGTG
>DASZGZ010000091.1:0-3833 GCA_035938355.1 Acidobacteriaceae bacterium | reverse complement strand
GATCGCACGATGGATCTATGGCTTGAAGAGCGCAGAGACTGTGTAACACTCTTCGCCACTCCTCAAGTCAACCTTTCGATGGATAGATAGCCTTGTGGCCGCTCGGTATCATCCCTGCGGAGCCAGACCAATCGGAGAGCCCATGAAACGAAAAGCGATGTTGTGGGTTACAGCGGCAATTGCTGTTCCCATCCTAGGCGTAAGTCAAAGCGGCAGCAATGGCAAGAGCACGTCGATCAGCGGCTGGGTGATTGACTCGTCGTGCGCGTATACGAAGGGTCTGGATAAGCCAATCAGCCCAGCTTGCGCGAAGGCTTGCGCCAAAAATGGTTCCCCGCTGGTTATCCTGCGCGATGACGGGGCGATCTTCCTGCCTATCGACAGCAAGACGCCATCCTCCTCACAAAATGCCAAGCTTTTGCCGTTTGCCGGAGAGCACGTCAAGGTGACCGGAACAGAGTATGCACATGGTGACTCGCACGGAATCGTGGTCGCCTCGATTGCGCCCGATCGCCGTTAATCCCATGACAGGGGAAAGAGCACGCTTCCGCAAACGCGCGCTCCGCTTCAATCTGGGGCTGGCCCTGCTGGTGTGGGTTGCATGGGCCGCGGCCGGAGGTAACGCTGCGTTTCATGCGCTCGTTGCGAATTGGCGCGTGGCGGTCACGATGGTCTTCGGATCGCTGGTGGGCGGAGGCACGAGTGAGGGCGGCGGCGCCATAGCCTTCCCCGTCTTTACCAAGCTGCTTCATATTGCAGCGCCAATTGCCCGGAACTTCTCGCTTGCCATTCAGACTGTTGGGATGGGGGCAGCATCGCTGAGCATCCTCTACCTCCGCATTCCTATTGAGCGACGTACGCTTCTCTACGCCGGACTGCCGGGTGTCATCGGCGTCATGCTCGGGGCGTACTACGTAGCTCCCGTGCTCCCACCAGCGCTGGCGCGCGTATCTTTCACCGTGATGGTAAGCAGCCTTGGAGTAGCGCTCATACTGATCAACCGGAGCGACCACGAGTCGCGCAACGAAGCTTTACCCATCTTCGGGGCGCAGGAGAAGTGGGTTCTGGTCATCGCGGGCCTGATCGGCGGCGCTGTGAGTGCATTGGTCGGTTCTGGAGCCAATACGATCGCCTTTATGGTGATGGTGCTGCTGTTTCGCGTCAGCGAAAAGATCGTCACCCCTACCACCGTTCTGCTGATGGCGATGGTCTCCGTTGCCGGCTTTGCCTTCCATGTTGCGGTGTTGCGGGATTTTGGACCGACGGTGACGAGTTACTGGCTGGCCGCGGTGCCAGTCGTCGTGATTGGTGCGCCACTCGGCGCGCTGATCTGCTCCTATATGCCACGCCGCGCCATCGTGCTTCTCCTGCTCTTTCTCATTGGGCTCGAGTTCCTGAGCACCCTGTTCCTCGTCCCGATGTCTCGGGCGATTCTGTTCTCATCCGCCGTCACGCTGGCGATATGCGCATTCGTCAATTGGGCGATGAGTCGAGCAACGCGCTACCGGCCGGAGAACTTTCCGGGGGTTGCGACGCAGCAGACCGTAGAAACCCCTGAAGCGATCGCCTGAGACGGTAGTTAGGCACGTGACCCTTTTTAGCGCTGTTCCGGCATTCCGATGGCCGAATGGATGGCGAGGAGCCGCTCGAGCAGGGGCTTGAGGCGATCGAGGTGGAGAGCGTTCGCGCCATCGGATTTGGCGTGGGCGGGATCGTTGTGGACTTCCAGAAAGATGCCGTCGATGCCGGCGGCAACGGCGGCGCGCGCGAGGACGGGGATGAACTCCGGCTGGCCGCCAGAGACACCGTTGGCGGCGGAGGGCGTCTGCACGGAGTGCGTGCCGTCGAAGACGACGGGGGCGAGCGCGCGCATGATGGGAAGTGAGCGCATGTCGACGACGAGATTGTGATAGCCGAAGCTGGCGCCGCGCTCGGTGAGAAAGACGCGGGTGTTGCCGGTGGAGGCGATCTTTTGAACGGCGTGCTTCATGTCCTCGGGCGCGACGAACTGTCCCTTCTTCACGTTGATGGCACGACCGGTTTTTCCGGCGGCGACGAGCAGGTCGGTCTGACGGCAGAGGAAGGCGGGAATCTGGAGGACATCGCAGGCCTCGGCGACGGCGGCGCAGTGTTCGGGCTCGTGCACGTCGGTGAGGACGGGGAGGTGGGTCTCTTTGGCGATGCGGCGCAGGATGCGCGTGCCTTCGGCGAGGCCGGGACCGCGGAAGCTCGAGACCGAGGTGCGGTTGGCCTTGTCGTAGGAGGCCTTGAAGATGTAGGGGATGCCGAGGTCGCTGGTGATGCGCTGAATGGCATCGGCCATGAAGCGCGCGTGCTGCTCGCTTTCGATGACGCAAGGGCCGGCGATGAGGAAGAGCTCACCCGCGCCAACCGCGACATTGCCGATTTCGAAGTCGTGAATGCTCACAGGGAAAGGATAGCGCGCCGGCGGCGCGAGGGAGTCAGTTGGACTTGACGAGCGCGCATGGAAAGGTCTGTCGTGTTGGGCAGAAGGTGAGGGTAGGCGGCGGCTTGGAGGAATGTTCCCATGGGCGGGAAGAAAAGCGTCGAGGCGTCGGGCTATGGCTGGGCGGAGAGTATCGCGCAGGATACGCGCTTTGGTATTCGCATGCTGCTGCGCCGGCCGCTCTTCTCGCTAGTTGTGATCTCGGTGCTTGCGCTGGGCATCGGGCTGAACGCGGCCATGTTTTCCATCGTGGAGGCGGTGATTCTGCGGCCTCTTCCGTATCGCGATGCGAAGCAGCTCACGATTGTGTGGCAGAGCTCGCCAGAGCATCGCGCAACGGGCGAGTGGTTCGACACCTATCGTGACTTTCAAGAATGGCAGCGGCGGAGTCGGAGCTTCGAATCGCTTGCCGCACTCTCCTGGGCGAGCGGGAGCAAGACAGCAGAGTGGCACGGCAGGCGGCAGAGGGTGCTGCCGATTCCGGTGAGCGCAAATTTCCTCTCCATGCTTGGGGTGCAGGCGCAGCAAGGGCGCGTGTTCGAGGCAAGTGACGCTGCGGGCGGCTGCGCTGTCGTGCTCTCGTACGCATACTGGCGAGACCAGTTGGGAGCGGACGAGCGGGTGCCAGGGCAGACCCTGACGCTCGACCAGCGCGCGTGCCAGGTGGTGGGTGTCATGCCCGAGCGCTTCTCGTTTTATCCACGCGAGACGAGCTTGTGGACGGTGATTACGCCGGACAGTGACTTTGTGCGACAGCCGTGGAACAACGCGACGGGTGTCTTCGGCCGGCTGCGTCCCGGCGTGTCGCGTGCGGCGGCCGAGCAGGAACTGGGGGCGATTGAGGCGAGCATTGCGGCAGAGCGTCCGCGAAGCATAGTTCTGCCGGCATCCGTGCCGGTGGTGCTGAATCTGCAGACGGAGTTTACCTGGCTCGCGGGGCGCAACCTTCGTCAAGGCCTGCTGATGCTCACTGCGGCAGTGGCGGTGGTGCTGTTGATCGCGTGCGTCAATGTGGCGAGTCTGCTGTTGGGACGATCGGCTGAGCGGCAGCGGGAGATGGCTATCCGCGCGTCGATTGGCTGCGGGCGAGCGCGCATGGTGCGGCAGTTGCTGACCGAGTCTCTGGTGATTTCGATGTGCGGCGCGGCGGCGGGCGTGGGCCTTGCCGCGATGGTGCTCCGTATCTTTCGCGCGGCGAATCCGGTGGAGCTGCCGCCGGGAAATGTCGTGGAGATGCGCTGGCAGATGCTGCTGTTTGTGGCGGCGTTGAGCGTGGTGTGCACGCTGCTGTGTGGTATGGCGCCGGCCTGGCGCGCCTCGCGTATGGAGTTGAGCTATGCGCTGAAGAGTGATGCGCGAGGTGGCG
>DASZGZ010000090.1:0-2898 GCA_035938355.1 Acidobacteriaceae bacterium | reverse complement strand
CCAGTGCGCCACTCCCGGAAACTATCGCCCACTACCGGATTCTCTCCAAACTCGGAGAAGGCTTCGGCGCTTTGAAGAAATGACCCACCTCTACTCTCCAAAACTGACCCACTAAATTTCTAACACTCTTACGGGCGTGGTGATGATTGAATCACGATGCCTGAAGCCCGGAAGAGACCGTGCTCCATCTGCCGCCGCTGGTTCCGTCCGGACCCGCGGGTCGGCGCACGCCAGGGCGCGTGTAGCCAACCAGAGTGTCAGGCCGCCCGCCGCAAGAAAACGCAGGCCGCATGGTCCTCGCGAAATCCAGGCTACTACGCCGCCCGCCGTATCCTCGCCCGTGGCGCACTGGCGCGGCCGCCGGAACCGCTGCGTTTACCTGCTCCTTTGAGTCAACTTCCCTGGGACGTCGCGCAAGACCAGTTCGGCGTGAAAGGCGCTGATTTCATTGGGGTTATGGGAGCACTCCTCCTGCGCGTCGCGCAAGACCAGTCCCAGTCGTATCACATTGATTCCAAAGCAGTTCCAAGCAGACTAATGCAATCTGTCTTACAAGACCAGATCGCGCCTGCCCCATAGTAAGAAGCGGGAACGGCCATGCAACTGGAGTTTCACCAACTCGAACGGCGCTGGGAGCATCTGCGGGTCCGCCATCCAGGCCAACAGCAACGCCTCCTGGCCTCGCTCGCCGCCTCAGGCCAGCAAACTCCGATCATCGTCGTCGCCGTGGCCAACCAGCCCAATCGTTACCTGGTCATCGACGGCTACAAGCGCATCGCGGCTCTCCAGCAAATCGGCCGCGACACAGTGGATGCCGTGGTCTGGCCGATCAGTGAGGCGGATGCGCTGGTGCTGGACCGCTCCCTGCGCTTCGCCACGCAGGAAACGGCATTGGAACAAGGCTGGCTTCTGTCCGAACTGGAGAAGCACTTCGGCTACAGCCTCGATGATCTGGCGCGCCGCTTCGATCGCAGCGTGAGTTGGGTGTCCGGCCGGCTATCGCTGGTCGACCTGCTTCCGGAAACCATTCAGCAGCAGGTGCGCGAGGGCAAAATCTCAGCACATGTGGCCATGAAGTTTCTCCCACCCATCGCGCGCGTGAGCTTGGATGAATGCCGGCAGATGGCTGCGGCGTTCGTCAAACTCCACTGCAACACGCGGCAAGCCGGCCAACTGTACGCCGCCTGGCGCGATGGCTCGCGCAAGACCCGCGAGCGCATTCTTCAGCAGCCCGAGTTGTTTCTGAAAGCGCAGCGGCAAGTCGAGCCAAAGCCACCGCCAACCCCAGCAGAAGAACTCCTGCGCGAGCTGGAAATGGTGGTGGCGATCGTCAAGCGCGCCAGCGGTCGATTGGCCTCCGCTGCGCCGGACCTGGATCGCGCGCAGTGCGAGGAAGCGCGGCGCCACATCGACCGCGCCCGCCATCAACTGGAGCAACTGGCAGACCGAATGGAAAAGGAGCAAGAGCAGCATGTTGAGTCAAGCACAACGAACCACGATTCTGGAACTCCACGCTCAGAAGGTGAGCAAACACGAGATTGCGCGGATTCTGGGAATCTCCCGTGCGAGCGTACGCAAAGTTCTGCGATCGCAATCCTCCGCGGTGCCGGAGATGCATCGGCCCGAGAAAGCCGAACCCTACCGGCAAATGATCCTGGACCTGTTCCCGGTATGCAAGGGGAATCTCGTCCGGGTCCATGAAGATCTGGTCGCAGCCGGAGCGGATTTGTCGTATCCCGCGCTGACCGCTTTCTGCCGCCGCCAGGGCATCGGACAAAAGCCCGTCGTGCCCGCCGGCCGCTACCACTTCGAACCCGGTGAAGAGATGCAGCATGACACTTCTCCGCACGAGGTCATCATCGACGGCAAGAAGCGCAAAGCACAGACCGCATCCGGAGTGCTGTGTTATTCGCGGATGTTGTTCTTTCAAATCTACCCCACCTTCAAGCGTTTCGACTGCAAAGTGTTTCTCACCGACGCGTTGCGCTACGCCGGAGGCGCACCCCAACGCGTCATGATCGACAACACGCATGTGGTAGTGCTGCGCGGCACCGGCCGCGAGATGATTCCCGTGCCCGAGATGGCGGCTTTCGCCGAACGTTTCGGCTTTGCGTTCAGGGCGCATGAAATCGGCGATGCCAACCGTTCGGCGCGCGTGGAACGCCCGTTCCATTTTATAGAGAACAACTTTCTTGCCGGGCGCACTTTCTGCAGTTGGGAGGACGTGAACAGCCAGGCGCGCCAGTGGTGCGACCGTGTCAACTCGACTTACAAGAAACATATCCGGGCCATACCCCGCGAGTTATTCGCTATCGAGCAGACCCGGTTGAAGCCACTGCCGGCGTGGATTCCGGAGGTCTACGAGTTTTGCGGACGCATGGTGGATAGCGAAGGTTATGTCTCGCTCAACACCAAGCGCTACTCCGTGCCGGTCGCCTGGATCGGACGCCAGGTCGAAGTTCGCGTAGCCAAGGACAGGGTGGAGATTCAACTCGACGAGCGCAACATCGTCACGCATGGCCGTGTGGCCGATGCCCAACAGCAGCGGATCACGCTGCCGGAGCATCGTCCGCCCCGCGGGGAAGGTATCAGGCGTAGCGATCCACATCCCGACGAACAGACCATTCTACAGACCGCCCCGGAGCTCGCCGAGTATGTTGTGGGGCTGAAGCAACGAGGCCACAAGGTGGTAGGTATTGCCCTGCGCCAACTGTTGCGCATGGTTCGCGAGTATCCCCGCGAGCCGTTGCTGGCCGCCATCCAGGAAGCCGGCCGTTATGGTCTCTACGATCTGGACCGGCTGGAACGTATGATACTACGCCGCATCACGCGCGATTACTTTCTGCTCGATGAAGGAAATGGACCGAACGATGACTGAAGAACTCGAACAACTACTGA
>DASZGZ010000089.1:0-6563 GCA_035938355.1 Acidobacteriaceae bacterium | reverse complement strand
TGCGGCAGCCGATTCCCTTTCACATCCGCCGCAAACTCCGCAAACAGCGTTCCGCCCTTCGCGATCTGCGTTCCTGTCCTCGCTCCGCTGTACAGCGACGATCCCTTCCACGCGTGCTCATACTGGTGGAAGTAGAGAAGTGCGTTGTCGCCGTAGTTGCCGATGTACGGGTCTTTCGACTGCCCCCACTTCCCCGACCTATCCAGTCCCAGCCCCGCGTCCTGGTAGACCTTCCAGCTCACCCCGGCGTTTTGTAACCGCTCTGGATACGTAGTCCAGCTATAGCCACTCTCTTCATTGCCCACCGCCGGGCCGCCGGCCTTGCCATCGTTCCCGACCCATCCCGTCCACATGTGGTACCGGTTCGGATCCGTCGGCCCCAGCAGCGAGCAGTAGTACGCATCGCACACCGTAAACGCATCGGCCAGCGCGTAGTGAAATGGAATATCGCTCCGCGTCAGGTGCGCCATCGTGACCGGCCCCTTGCTCGGCACCCATTGGTCGTACCGGCCTTCATTCCACGCCGCATGTGTCGTCGTCCAGTCGTGCGCCAGGTCTTCCAGAAACGTCAGCCCCAGTCCCGCATCACTCGACTCCGGCGCCGGCGGATGAAACGGCAACACATATCCATCCCCGTTCGTCTTGTCCGGCTGCTTCCACACCGGATCCCCCGACGGCAGCCGCACCGCTCGCGGATCCCCGAAGCCCCGCACTCCCCGCAGCATCCCAAAGTAGTGATCGAACGAACGGTTCTCCTGCATCAGGAACACGATGTGCTCCACATCCCGGATCGTCCCCGTCGCATGGTTCGCCGGAATCTCCAGCGCCCGCGCAATGCTCGCAGGAAATGCAGCCGACGCCGCACCCGCGCTCAGCAGTTGAAGAAATGCCCGTCGATCCATCGCCACCCCGTTCAGCCCTCAGCCATACTAATGTCACCGCGCCTAGGCATCGCATCTCGCTTTACGGCTACGGGATCAGCATCGCCCGACGACCGGCGACCAAAGGGAGCCGCCTGCGCAGAGCGCGCCGCGGGCGCTATTGCCTCGGACGGCGAGTCCGCGCGCTAGAATGGGTGTCGAGTCAAGTTCCCGCTCAAGACATCTGCTCCAGGAGAAGCATCATGACCAAGATCAAGCTCACACCCGGCAAGCTCGCGGGCCTCAATGCTGTCTCGGACCACCGCGGCGTCATCGCCGCCGCCGCCATGGATCAGCGCGGCTCCCTCCAGAAGTCGCTCGCGAAGGAAGCCGGCACCGCCACCGTTCCTCCCAGCGCTCTCGAAGAGTTCAAGACCCTCGTCACCTCGGTGCTCACCAAGCACGCCTCCGCCATCCTCCTCGACCCCGAGTTCGGACTTCCCGCCTCCAAGCACCGCAACGGCAAGGGCCTCCTGCTCGCTTATGAGAAGACCGGCTATGACGCCACCGCCGCCGGCCGCCTCCCCGATCTGCTCGACCACTGGTCCGTCCGCCGCCTCAAGGAAGCCGGCGCCGACTGTATCAAGGTCCTCCTCTACTACACCCCGATGGAGAAGTCCGAGATCAACGACCGCAAGCACGCCTTCATCGAGCGCATCGGTGACGAGTGCCGCGCCCACGACATCCCCTTCTTCCTCGAGTTCGTCGGCTATGACCACAAGGGCGGCGACGAGAAGTCCATCGGCTACGCCAAGGCAAAGCCCGACATCGTCTCCGGCTCCATGGCCGAGTTCGGCAAGGAGAAGTACGGCGTCGATGTGCTCAAGGTCGAAGTCCCGGTCCAGATGGAATTCGTCGCCGGCACTGAGGCCTACAAAGGCGAGACAGCCTACAGCCGCGCCGAAGCACTCCAGCACTTCCGCGACGCCGCCGGCTCCACCCACAAGCCATTCATCTATCTCTCGGCGGGCGTCTCGAACCCCGTCTTCATCGAGACCCTCGCGTTAGCCGTCGAATCCGGCACCCACTTCAACGGAGTCCTCTGCGGCCGCGCCACCTGGAAGGACGGCATCAAGGTCTACGCCACCAAGGGAGCCAAGGCATTCGAAGAGTGGCTCAACACGCAAGGCGTCCAGAACATCAACAACGTCAACAAGGCACTCGAGAAGGCGCACAGCTGGCACGAGAAGGTAGACGTGCATGCGACCGCCCACGAGCCCGTCCACGCCTAGAACCCATCATCCGCATACACAAAGAGCGCCGCGTCAGCGGCGCTCTTTGCTTTTACGGTTCGGGTTCTTTTACGGTTCGGGTTATAGATCAACGCACCTTTGTCTTGGTACTGTCTCTCGCAACGACTGCGATTGAGGTGGAACCATGGCCTGCGGAAAAGACGAACTGAAACATGTACCGCTGTTTGCCCTGCTGGATGACGACGAGCTGAGCCTGCTCGCCTCCCTCGTCGAGCTCCGGAAGTTTGGCGACCGCCAGCGCATCTACAAAATCGGCGACGCCCCAGACCGCGCCTACGTCATGCTCGGCGGTTTGGTGCGCGTCACCACCGTCGATGAGGACCAGCAGGAGGTCGTGGTCGACGAGCCGCGCCATGGCGAGTTCTTCGGTTTCGCAAGCATGATCGAGCAGGTGCCCCACCGCACCAGCGCCCATGCCATCGAGGAGTCCACCTGTCTCGAAGTGAACCGCACTGCCATCGAAACGCTGTTGTGCCGCAAACCGATGGCCGGAATGGACATGATGACGGCACTGGGCCGCCAGTTTCACGCCGCGCAGGAGCTGGCGCGCCGCCGCGCCAGCCGCAATGCCAACGAGATCATCGCGGAAGAGTCCACATTCGCCCAGCGCATTGCCGACGCGGTCGCCCGCTTTGGCGGCTCCTGGACCTTCATCATCACCTGCGGCATCGCTCTCACCGTCTATGTGAGCACAAACGTTCTGCTCAGACATCACGCCTGGGACCCGTATCCATTCATCCTGCTCAACCTGTTCCTCTCCATGCTCGCCGCCATCCAGGCACCGGTCATCATGATGAGCCAGAATCGCCAGGACATGAAAGATCGCCTGCGCAGCGAACTCGACTACGCCGTCAACCGCCGCGCCGAGTCCGAGATACAGGGGCTTTCGGCCAAGTTGCATATGCTGACGGACAAGATCGAGGATCTCGACGAGGTGCTGCGCCGCCCGAATTCTTCCGATGCCACCCTTCGCATCACACCGTTGCCCGAATCATCTCCGCGGTGATCTCCGCATGGATCCTTTGGAATACGCATGAACAACAGGAAGATTCTTGAGTCGCGTCGGCTGACACTGATTGCATCCACGCTCGCGCATCTGCGCACGGAGTTGGAGTCGCCCGAACAACTCGCCAGCCTGTTGAACGCAGTTGTGTCACCGGAATGGCCCACCGGAGAGTACGACCGCGACGCGATGGAGTTCTTCCGCGCGCGTCTCGAGGAAGGTGGCGAAGCGGTGGAAGGCTGGTACGGATGGTATGCCGTGCGAGCGGCCGATCGCGAAGGTCCCCGAGCCCTGGTAGGCGGTGCAGGCTACTTCGGCCCCCCGACTGCGGATGGCACAGTCGAGGTTGGCTACTCCGTTCTTCCCGAGTGGCAGCGCCGCGGATACGCGAGCGAAATGGTCCAGACGCTTGTCGATCATGCCTTTACCTTCCCCGGTGTAGAGCGCATCATCGCGCACACAACGGAGGCGAATCCAGCATCCATCGCCGTTCTTTTGCGCTGCAATTTTCATCGAGCAGGAGCAGGACGGGAGACCGGTACAGTGCGCTTTGAGCATCGGCCGCGTCACCTGGATCAACCGTTGTGTCACTAGCGACCCGCCGCGGGTGTTCATTGGACCGTATCCCGGTCACACGCCCGCAGCCCCTAGGCGCCCTCGCGGCCCGCCGGTAAATTGATGCCAAATGTCCACTTCCACACGTCGCCGTGCTTCACATAGACCGACGTGCCCCAGATAGGTCCAACCTTCTGGCCGTAGCAGGTGCCGTCCGCAGCCGCCTTGAATGTCAGGATGCCCACAGTCGGCGAGAGCATCGTACCCGCAGCGTCGGTGATGCTGATACTCTTCACATCGCAATACGTACCGGACCAGTCCTTCAACGCATCGGCCTTAGTTGCGAGGTGAGTGCCAAAAATATTGATAAATGAGATATCTCTGGCTGTCAGGTCGCCAATTTTTTTGGCGTCGTGTGTTCTCCAGTCTTCCCAAAGGGTTTTTTCGACCGCGAGTAGGGCCTCAGTGTGTGCATCACGCTCGGCCGGTTGAGCCTCGTCCTTTTGAGACGTCTCATTCACGTCCACCGGTTTTGCGGGAGCCGCTTTTGGATCGACAATCGGAGCTTCGGCATGGAAGGCGCCTTTCCACCTATCTCCGTCGCGAACGTACACGCTCGCCACCCAACTGCTGGGCGGGAGCACTTGTCCGTTGCATCTGCCGTCGACGGTTGTCTTGTGCGTGATCAGCGCCGCATCATTACCGAGTGACTGTATCTGCTCGTCGGATAGAGCGTAGCTCTTGATCTCGCAATCAGTGCCAGTGTATTGCTTCGTCGCTGATGCCTTATCGAGCCTGCCAGACGAACCCCAGCCGACAAACTTGTCCGAAAGAAATGTGTCCCAAAACTTGGCGTCCTTAGACTTCCAAGCCTCGTATGCACTCTTCTCGAGCGTCACGAGTGCATCCTTTGTAGGTACGGCCGGAGCGGTCTCTGCAAATGTGTTAGCGGCGTTCGCATTGTTCGCCGGCACATTTCCGGCGCAGGCTGTGAGAAGGAGAGCGGCTGCGAAATACCTGATCCTGGCCATAAATCTTCCTCAAGAAAAAGAAGTCATTCAATCGGCCCGGAACCCTCGAGACCCCGCTCAGCGAGAAGCATGAAAGCTCAGCGAAACGCATGAAAGTGGAATAGCAGCCACGCCACGAGCGTGACCGCAATCCCAATTGCCCACTTGTACCGCCGCATCAACTTCACCATCTGCTCCCACGCCGTCTCGTGGTGATACTCATGCACCGCGCGGATGGCTGCCACTTGCAGCACAATCGGCACCGTCACCCGCCGCGCCGGCGCAGCCAGCGCATTGCCGCCCAGCAACGCAGCAAACACCAGCCCCACCGGTCCGGCGAACACCGCAATCCCCTTTGTCAACGCAGCATTCGTCGCCAGGCTTAGCCCGTGGCCAAGCAACTGCTGTGCCGCCGCGTTGGCCACGATCACGCTGCCCTTGAATACCGCGAACCCGGAGTGCTGTATCGCAAGCCGCGCCGCCTCCACGCCGCCCGGCGCCAGCAGCAGTTTGTGGTCGCGTATCTTCAGCGACAGCAGCAGTTCTCGTCGCTGCTCCGGAGGCATCGTCTCGTACGCCTCCATCAGCAGCTTCGTCACAATCTCGCGCTCGATCTCGCGCGTGCTCTTCTCCCCGCTCTTCACGCCCACGCGCCCCGCCACATCTCGCACAATCTGCTCATAGGGCACGCCCTTGCCGCTGCGCAGCAGCTGCGTCTTCAGCGTGTTGGCGCCAAACTTCTGAATCTCCGCCGCAATGTCTCGCACATACGCCTGGTGATTTGGGTTGTTGTTGCGGTACGACGCGGTTCGCGCCAGCTGGCAAGTCACGCCGCCCTTGGTGCAGAGAATCTCGACCAGCGGCGCCAGCTCCTCGTTCGTCGCCTTGCCCAGCAACTCCACCAGCGGATCGTCTTCGACGAGCGGCAGCGGCCCGGTTCCCTTCAGCGCCAGCCTCTCCGCAAGCCCGCTCGCGAGCCTCCCCGTCAGCCGGTCCTTAGCCGGCAGGGGCGCATCCAGCGTAGACTCGCCGGCCTTCTCTATCTCCGCCGGCCTTCCCTTCGGAATGAGCTTCCAGTCGTCCATCGCTCTCTTTGATGGCAGAATACGCAGCCGCTGTCCGGCAGCCGGGACTCATCCTAGCAAAGCCAGTGCCACGCTGACCGGTACGCTGATGCAGAAGACCCCCGAGCCTTGGTGGATGCGGGAGGCTACTGCGGTCGCCCGGATGCTCATGGAACATGCCTTTACCTTCGCCGGCGTAGAGCGCATCATCGCGCACACAACGGAAGCGAATCCAGCATCCATCGCCGTTCTTCTGCGCTGTGGTTTTCATCGAGCGAGAGCGGGACGGGAGACCATGCGTTAGCCGGCACTTGTTCGAGATGATGGATAGGATCGCTAAGGGACCGGAAGACGTGAAAAAATCAGTTAGGGACGCGGATGAATTCCCTTGAACTTGGATAACCTACCGTGTCTTCCATCGGCGTTCATCCGCATTCATTGGGGGCACCGCCGCCGGATTTGCGCTGGAAGGACTGCGAGATGCGGAAAGGGTTTACGAGAAAACCACAAGCGGACGAGCCGGCGACGCGAGGCAAGAACTACATAACGCCAAGCGGGCTGCAGCGCCTCAAAGATGAGCACGGATTTCTGCTCACCAGGGACCGGCCGGCCGTGGTGGAGGTGGTGGCGTGGGCTGCCAGCAACGGCGATCGCAGTGAAAACGCCGACTATCAGTACGGCAAGCGGCGGCTGCGGCAGATCGATGGGCGGATTCGCTTTCTCACGAAGCGAATCGAAGCCGCGGAAGTGGTGGACCC
>DASZGZ010000088.1:0-8585 GCA_035938355.1 Acidobacteriaceae bacterium | reverse complement strand
TAGGCGTCTGCGTAGGTGCGCGCGATCTCGTCCGCGAACTGAAACTTCATGCCAATAAAGTCAATACGGCGCGCGCCTAATGCGAGAGCGTCGAGCACATCCTGCTGCCGGAGCGGATTGGCGGCGCGTGCCTCCTCGATGAGGGTGATGGCGTTCTCGGCGTAGAGCCGCACGTCTTTGAGGATGGGAAGCAGCTTCGCGGAGTCCTGCTGGCCGGCCGGGCTCCAAGGATCTTCCCAGAAGAGCGTATTCGACCCGCCGAAGCGGAAGCCATTGTCGGAAAGCAGCTTTTGCGCGGCCATGATCTGGCCCTGCGCCTTGTCAATTTTGCCGCTCAGGTCGCCGTGGAAGACGGCGCCGTAGCTGGATTCGAACTGCTGCAAGGGACTTTCGCCGGGCTGCCACGAAGCCGCCGCGCCAAAGAGGACGCCGTACCAATCTTCGTCGAAGATGCCTTCGCCGTCGTCGTTCCAGACGGTGTTGAGCATACCGCGCGCGCCCATCCGCTGGCCGTCCCGGACGAAGTGCTGAATGTTGACCAAGGCGACGTTGTTGTCCGGGTAGACGCGGCGCCAGTTGTTCACGCCGGGCGCAACCCACACCTCCATGCCGGCGCGGTTGAAGGGGCGGATGTATTTCTCGAAGTCGGGCAGCGCATCGTAGACCCAGGGGACGCCGATCATGTCCTTGGGTAGGGTGGCGACGAGGTCGGGACTATGCCACGCGAGGTCACCCCAGAAAAGGACGCGTTTGCCGGTCGGCCGTATGACGCCGTCGATCTGGCGCAGGAAGTCGACGTAGACCTGATCAAGGCCGCGCTGCGTAACGAGGTCCTTCGTCTGCCCTTTGCCGAGCTCGACCGTTTCATCCGCGCCAATGTGGACCCAGGGCGACGGGAACTGCTGCGTGATCTGGGTGAACCACTGCTTGATGAGCGCGAGCGATCCAGGCTGCACGGGTGAGAGGACCTGGCCGTGGGGCGTCTCAGCGAGCGAGGAGTACTGCTCGTATTTAAGGACGTGATGGAGATGGCCGAAGGCCTCCTGCTCCGGCACCACGGTGATGTGATACTGCGCGGCATAGTGAATGAGTGTGGCGACGTCCGCAGGCGACATTGCGCCGCCGGGAGGCGCGATGAGAGGCGATCCCGAGTAGGCGAGGCTCTGCTCGAAGTAGGGCGAGTAGATATTGAGTTTGTAGGCAGCGAGGGTGCGGACCTGGCGTTCCTGAAACTCGAGTGTAGGGACGGGACCGCGGGAGAGGTCGTCGTCGAGGCCGCGGTGGGGGAGCGCGGGCCAGTCGCGGATGGTGGCGGTTTCGAGGTAGGCATCCGCGCCGTTGCCTGCATGACCGTTTCCAATGATGAGTTGCTTGATGGTCTGCGCGCCATAGAAGAGGCCGGTACCGGTATCCGCGATGACAGCAAGCTCATGCGGCTGGGGAACGATGACGTAGCCCTCATCGTGCATCGCGGGGTCGAAGGTGAGGTGCGCAGTCGCGAGCAGTGCCCTGGCGGAGGCAGTGTTGGTCCGCAGCAGATCGATGATGGGGCCGCCGGTGTGGGCGGAGACGCCATGCTCCTCGATGGCCGCGCGGAGATCGTCAGCGGTAAAGCGGTCATCGGGATCGAGCGAGCCGGTGCGCACGAGGACGCCGTGGTCGAGCGAGAGAACGGGACCGGCCTGAACCTGGCGCGGCATGGGGATGAGCCGGAGGGCAGGGACGGGCTGCCCGTGGAGGGACGCGAGGGAAGCGGAAAGAAAGGTGACTG
This sequence comes from Acidobacteriaceae bacterium, assembly GCA_035938355.1. Lineage (GTDB taxonomy): Bacteria > Acidobacteriota > Terriglobia > Terriglobales > Acidobacteriaceae > KBS-83. Next base: position 6,814 of record DASZGZ010000088.1, on the reverse strand, counting down.
CCAGAAGGAACCGCGTTGTGCCGCGGGGGAGTCGCGTTTTGTCTACCATTCCATCCTTTTACGTTTGCCCCGTGCTGACGGGCGATTTCGATGACGCTCTCAATGTAACTCGCCTTGGCACGGTGTAGGCTTCACGGTATATCCGGTCACGCAATTGGCAACTGGGGATTGGAATTGACGCGGACACCTTCCAGTCTTTCAGGTATAAACAACTGTTTCGGAGGAATGGCATGGCGGAGCTGCGCTATCAGTCTGGGTTTCTGAACGAGTTTGCAACCGAGGCCGAGCCGGGCGCGCTGCCCATCGGACAGAATGCGCCGCAGAAGCATCCGTTGGGTCTTTATGTGGAGCAGTTCAGCGGCACGGCGTTTACCATGCCTCGCGGACAGAACCGGCGCTCGTGGCTCTACCGTATTCGCCCGTCGACCGTGCACAAGCCCTACACGCCGGTGCGGGTACAGCGACTGATCCGTGGGTGGCCCTGCCCGGATGCGGTGACCACCCCAAACCAGCTGCGCTGGGACCCGGAACCGATTCCGCCGGGGGCGGTCGACTTTGTGGACGGCATGATGACGCTCGGCGGCAACGGCGATTCTTCAGTCCAGAGCGGCGGGGCGATCCACATCTACGTTGCAACACGTTCCATGCAGAAGCGCTTCTTCTGGAATGCGGACGGCGAGTTTCTGCTGGTGCCGCAGCAAGGGCGCCTCCTGATCTTCACCGAGATGGGGAAGATCGAGGTGGGGCCCGGTGAGATCTGCGTGCTGCCGCGCGGGCTGAAGTACCGCGTGGAACTGCTGGAGAACGCCGCCCGCGGCTACATCTGCGAAAACTACGGCCAGCAGTTCCGGATGCCGGATCTGGGGCCTATCGGCGCGAACGGCCTCGCGAATCCGCGCGACTTTCTGACGCCGGTGGCTGCATACGAAGACCTGCAGGAGCACGTCGAGGTGATTGCGAAGTACGGTGGCTCACTATGGTGCAGCGGCATGGAGCACTCGCCGCTGAACGTGGTCGGCTGGCACGGCAACTACGCGCCCTACAAGTACGACCTAGCGCGCTTCAATACCATCAACACGGTGAGTTTCGACCATCCTGATCCTTCGATCTTTACCGTGCTCACGGCGCCGAGTGAGATTCACGGAACGTCGAATATCGACTTCGTGATCTTCCCGCCGCGCTGGATGGTGGCGGAGAATACCTTCCGTCCACCGTGGTTCCACCGCAACGTGATGAACGAGTTCATGGGGTTGATCTTCGGCCAATACGACGCAAAGGCCGAGGGCTTCCTGCCTGGCGGTTGCAGCCTGCACAACTGCATGAGCGGCCACGGACCGGACGCAGAGACCTACGAGCGCGCGACCAATGCGGAGCTGAAGCCGGTGCGTCTGGAGAATACGTTAGCCTTCATGTTTGAGATGCGCTTCGTTGTCCAGACCACCAAGCACGCGCTGGAAAGCAGGACACTGCAGCGCGGCTACTTCGAGGTTTGGCAGGGACTGAACAGCCGCTTTACACCGCCTGGGCGGCAATGACGGCGCCCGCTCTCCGTAGCCTGTTGAGCGGGCTCATCGACTACGCCGGTCTGTTTCCGCCCGCCGGGCTGGGAATGGCGGAGGCCGTACGCAACTATGACGCTTACGTACGTGGTGAGCACGCCTGGATGCTGGGGCGGTTCATCGTGCCCGCGACACGCCTAGCGGAGTATGAAGATGCCGTGCGCAATTCCGGCCTAGATGCGAACGCATGGAGCCTGAGTGTGCTCGCAACCGCGAGCGATGCCGATATCATTTCGCGTTTCAATACCGGGGGCGATGAGTCAGGCGCAAGCGGATTGGGCAGCATCGACACGCTCGAAATAAAAGCCGGGAGCGCGCACGAGATTCAGGATGCGGCGCACGCATTTGGAGGCAACTACCAGCTTTACTTCGAGACACCGCCGGAAAAGTGGCACGCGCTGCTGCAAGCGACGGCGGTAGCCAGGGCACGAGCGAAGATCCGGACCGGCGGCGAGGCAGAGCGCGCAATTCCCCCGGAGTCGCAGGTGCTGGAGTTTTTGCGCATTGCGAGCGAGCGGCGGCTCGCATTCAAGGCGACTGCAGGTCTGCACCATCCGCTGCGCGCGATGCAGCGTCTTACCTACAAACCGGACAGCCCGCAGGCAGTGATGCACGGGTTTCTGAATGTCTTCTGCGCAGCCGTGCTGCTATGGCATGAGCCCGATCTGCGCCAGGAAGCTGCCTGGATGCTGGGCGAGCGCGACGCCGATGCCATTACGATGGACGAAGCGATGACATGGCACAACAGCGGCGTGACGTTAACGGCGGAACAGATTCGCGTAGCGCGGGAGCGGTTCGCAATCAGCTTCGGATCCTGCTCGCTTACGGAACCCATTGAGGACCTGAGGAAGCTCGGATGGCTGTGAACACCTGCGATCCCGCGCTGCGTAGCTGGGTGAAGTCGGCTGAAGCAGCAGGCACCGACTTCCCTATCCAGAATCTGCCCTTCGGCGCGGCGCGCATATCGGGCGAAGCAGCGCCGCGTGTGGTGACGGCGATCGGCGACCGAGCGCTGAACCTCCATGCACTGGTCGAGGCCGGAGTGCTGGCAGGACTGGACGACGCAGTGATCGCGGCATGCCGGCAGACGACGCTCAACGCGCTGATGTCACTCCCGCGTGCAACTCTGCGCACGCTGCGCGAGCGGTTGAGCGCGCTGCTTGAAGAGGCACGGGTCGAGACAATGCGGCATCGCGCGGTTTTGGAGTCGGCGCTGAAGCAGCAAGGCGCAATCGAGATGCTGGTGCCGGCGGAGATCGGCGATTACACCGATTTCTACGCGTCGATCTTTCACGCGGCAAATGTGGGCAAGCTCTTTCGCCCAGACAATCCGCTGCTGCCGAACTACAAGTACGTGCCGATCGGCTACCACGGCCGCGCTTCGTCAATCGTGCCTAACGGCACAGCAATACGGCGACCGCGGGGACAGATAGCGGGCGCGGCGGGCGAGGCGCCGAGCTTCGGACCGAGCCGCCTGCTGGACTATGAACTGGAGATAGGCGCGTTCGTGAGCAAGTCGAATCCGCTCAGCGAGCCGGTAACCATCGACGAAGCGCGCGAGCATCTCTTCGGGCTTTGTCTTCTGAATGACTGGTCGGCGCGCGACATTCAAAGCTGGGAGTATCAGCCACTGGGGCCGTTTCTGGCAAAGAGCTTTGCGACGACGGTGTCGCCCTGGGTGGTGACGCTCGACGCGCTGGAGCCGTTCCGCGCTCCGGCGTTTGCGCGGTCCGAGGAAGATCCGGCGCCGCTCCCCTATCTGAACGGCGGAGACGATCAGCGGCGCGGCGGATTCGATGTGAAGCTTGAGGTGCTGTTAGAGACGCCGCGGATGCACCAGGCGGGTGAGGCGCCGTTTCTGTTGAGCCGCAGCAACCTGCGCGAGCTTTACTGGACGCTGGGCCAGATGGTGGCGCACCACACCAGCAACGGCTGCAACCTGAGGACAGGTGATCTGCTGGCCACGGGGACGGTGTCAGGATCTGCAACAACGGCACGTGGCTGCCTGCTCGAGATCACGGCACGCGGCGCGCAGCCGGTGGTGCTGCGGAATGGAGAGACGCGGAAGTTTCTCGAAGACGGCGACACAGTGATCCTGCGCGGGTATTGCGAGTGCGAAGGAGCCGCGCGAATTGGCTTTGGTGAGTGCCGGGGGACCGTCCTGCCAGCTCGCTAGACAGTCACAAAAGATTCAGCAGATACCTGCACTACGCTTCGCACCGGTCGTGATGACAAGCAAAGATCTCTATTGAAAGTCCGGCTTCCATAGCGGCAATGGACGCGCCCAGAAGACGATCTCGCCGGGCTTCACCTGCACCGTCCGCCCATTGCAGTCGTTGTGCGCGATGTAGCCTGTGTGGAGGGCCTGCTCGACCGGCACAGCGATGGTAGGGCCGCTGCAACTGAAGAAGGCAAGACGGTTGGGATCGCCGTAGTCCTTGGTGCCCGGCTTCATGGTGAAGTTTGCACCGCCGTCGAGGATGTCCATGGTGCCGCGACCCTTGCCGCCGACGTAGACCAGAGACTCCTCGGAGTCGGCATCCCATTCGACGACCACGCGCTGGTGGCTCATGGGCTCGCCGGTTTCGGCGTTGATGAGTCGAATGATGAGGCGGTCGGAGCCGGCCACGCCGAGACCTGCCTTGGAGTCAGCAGAGGCGACGCACGAAGTGAGAGCCGCGAACAAACCAAAGAGCAGGGTCGCAAATAGAGCAGTTCTGGTTCTGGTTGGGGTCTGATTCATTGAAGTTCGTCTCGCAGCGCGCCGCCGTGAGTTCAAGCTTGCTGGGCGCGTCACCTCGATGATCCGATGAACACGGCAATTCCCCGCTCACACGGAAGTGAAAGGCGCATGCCTCGGTGGTGGCTTTCCGGTTCACTTTGGGAAAGAACGTTCCAAAATGCTACGAGCCGGCACACTGCAGGCACTTCGCGTGGCTCAGGATGACAAGCCTCTGACACTCCGGCCGCGATAACGATGATGCTGCTAGAACTGGGCGATGAGCATGCGCTCTTCCGTCATCGATTCGATTGCGGAACGGAGACCTTCGCGGCCAGTGCCGCTGTCCTTCACGCCGCCATAGGGCATGTGCTCCGCTCGCCAGGAAGTCGCTTCATTGATCAGCACGGCGCCCGCTTCGATCTCTCGGAAGGCCTGCGTAATCCGGCCCCAGTCTTTGGTGAAGACCCCAGCCTGCAGGCCGTAGCGCGAATCGTTCACGGCCGTTATGGCTTCGTCGAAGGTGTCATAGGGATTGAGGAAGACGATGGGCGCGAAGACCTCTTCTTTGAAGAGCGCTGTGCTGCGCGGAACCTTGGCCAGCAGCGCGGGCGAGAGCTGCGCCCCACGCCGTTCGCCGCCCGTGATGAGGCGCGCGCCGGCATCGACGGCCCTCTCGATCCATGCAACAGCGCGTTCGGCGGCGGCGAGCGAGATCATGGGGCCGATTTGCGTCGCCTCATCGAGCGGATCGCCCGCAACCATCTGCTCGATACCTTCGGTGAGGCGTTGCGCGAGAGTCTGCCAGCGTGTTTTGTGTACGAAGACCCGCTGCACGGAGATGCAGCTCTGCCCGGAGTAAGTGAAACCTCCGGTGAGGATCGCTCGGGCCGCGAGTTCGATGTCCGCGTCCTCATGCACGATCATGGCCGCGTTGCCGCCGAGCTCGAGGGTGCAGCGCAGGCGCGGAGCCATCGCCTTCAACTTCCAGCCAACCTCAGCGCTTCCGGTAAAGGTCAGCATCCGCAGACGGGAGTCTGCGAGCATGCCCGCGGTGACTTCGTTCGAACATGGCAGCACGCTGATGGCACCCCGCGGCCACCCGGCCTCGACCGCGATCTCGCCCAGACGAAGTGCGGTAAGCGGCGTCTGTGGCGCAGGCTTGATGATGATGGGATTGCCGGAGGCGATGGCGGGCGCGAGTTTATGCGCTACCAGGTTCAGCGGAAAGTTGAACGGCGTGATGCCGAGGATGGGGCCGATGGGAAAACGACGAATCAGGCCGGCGCGGTGATCGTTGCCCGGGGTCCAGTCGAGGGGTAGCAGCTCGCCGCCGATGCGTTTGGCTTCTTCCGCAGCAATGCGGAAGGTCTGGACAGCCCGCTCGACTTCGGCGCGCGACGCCGAGAGCGGCTTGCCGGCTTCCAGCGCAATGCCTCGGGCCAGGTCGAGCGCGTCATGGTCGATACGGTGAGCGATGTGCTCAAGAATGCCCGCGCGACGCCACGCTGGAAGCGATTTGGTCTCAGCGAAGGCATTTTCGGCTGCGCGCAGCGCTTCGTCGGCGTCGCCGCCGGTGGCCTGGCAGACAGTCGCGATAACGTGGTTGTCGTAGGGGCTCCGCACTTCGGCGGTGGCCTCGCTGTTGCGGAGATTGCCCGCGATGATAAGGGGAGTGGCGGCCGGCGATCCCTGAGTGGCGGCGCGCTTCGCTTTGGTGATTGGCATCGCCCCTATGGTAGCGGCTGGATGGACGCAAACGGCGAGCAACGGCAACGGGGAAAGCAAACAATAAACAAACTTTCGTCACGGCGAAGTTCCGGCGAAGGAAGCCAGTTTCATACGCGGAATGGGTGCATTTTCCGGCACTCTTTTTGGGTGAAGAATAGGCGAAAGGGCGCTAAGGTGACTCGCAGGCAAGATTTTGTACCGATGATTCCCCGAGGTGATGCGATGACCAATGCTCTGCCCCGACCTTTCATCCCTGTAACCCAACTACTGACCGCTGTGATGCAGATCGCGGCAGAGCACCATCGCGGCGGTCGCGCCGCCGCCGCTCGAGCCATGTACCAGGAAGTGTTGGCGCTCGATCCACGCCATGCTGATGCGCTGTTTCTCCTCGCCGTGCTGGAACGCCAGGCGGGACGACTCGATGAAGCGCTGCGACTGCTGAACGAAAGTGTCCGCTGGGCCGCAGACCGCGCCCCGATGGAAGCGGAGTTGCGACATGTAGAGCAGCTTTTGCTGCGGCGCAATCGCAAGCCGGCTACCGCGTGGCGCGAAACCCGTCCGTGCTACCCGGACTGCTCTGCGCTGATGACCACGGCGCGGGCCTAGTACTGTATGCGGCGATGTCGCCGGTACAATGGGCAAGGCAGGCCGTGACGGCTGGATGGTCCGGCGTCGCCGTATTTTCCCGCCACAGGAACGGAATGACACTCGCGTCCAGCAAACAGGAACAGCAGATTTTGCAGCAAACCATCGAGCAAGCCGCGCACAAGGCCGGTCTTAAGATTTTGTCCAATACCGAGGGAGC
>DASZGZ010000087.1:0-2155 GCA_035938355.1 Acidobacteriaceae bacterium | reverse complement strand
CCGATTCGGGTATGGCGATGAACGGTAGACTCAGACTTGATGGAGATACTTTACGGTCTGCACCCGGTTGAGGAGGCGCTGCGCTCCGGTAGCCGGCGCTTTGACCATGTTGTTGTCGCGCGGGAGCGGCAGGACCGCCGGCTCGAGAAGATTGTGGAAGCGTGCCGCGAACGCGGCGTGCGCGTGCGGACGGAGAGCCGGGAGCAGTTGACGCTGCTGGCGCGGAACCCCGGACACCAGGGCGTGGCGGCGTTTGTCCGCGAGCGGACGATGCTCGAGATTGAAGATCTGCTGGCGCCCAGTGGGGTAGGTGCTGCGCCGCTGATGCTGGCGCTGGATGGCGTGGAAGACCCGCAAAACCTAGGAGCGCTGCTACGGTCGGCAGATGGCGCCGGCGTGACCGGCGTGCTGCTGACGGAGCGGCGGTCTGCCCCGCTGAGCGCGATCGCGGTGAAGGCCTCTGCCGGCGCGGCGGAGCATGTGCGGATAGCGCGGGTGGTGAACCTGGTGCGGGCGCTGGAACAGGTAAAGGCAGCCAACATCTGGTGCGTGGGCCTGGATGAGCGCGGCACCATGGATTACACGGAGTACGACTTCACCTCGCCGTGCCTCCTCGTGCTGGGGCGCGAGGGCGCGGGGCTGCACGACCTGGTGCGGAGAACATGCGACCACCTGCTGCGGATTCCCATGGCGGGGAAGGTGGCTTCGCTGAACGTTTCGGCGGCGGGCGCGGTGGTCCTGTATGAAGCGTACCGGCAGCGGCGGAAGAGCCACGGATCGGGTGCGGCGTCCGATCCCGCGCCGGCAAAGCCGCGCAAAGGGCTGGGCTCCTGATGCGTTTTGCCACCGTCTCCCGTTTGTTTGTCAAAACTCTTCCGCTGGTACTGATTGTGACGGTTTCCGCTGCGGCTTCCGACCAGCACGGCAGCGTGGTTGCCGACAACTCGGGGCAGAGCGCGCCGCCCGCCGCCGCGCCGACGCTGGAGACAAAGTTCGACGTTCCCGATGCGGCGCGGCGAGCGATCCTGTTCACGAAGTATGCGCTTGAGGTGAAGCTCGAGACCCAGGATGCGACGATGCATGCGCGCGCCATCGTGACGGTGAAGAACGATAGCGTTGCGCCGCTCAGTGCGATTCCGCTGCAAATTTCCTCCTCGCTCGCGTGGGAGGCGATCAACGCGGAGGGCAAGCCGCTGCGCTTTGCGCATCACACCGTCGCGACCGATGCCGACCACACCGGCGCGATGGACGAGGCGCTGGTAACGCTGTCGGAGCCGCTGGCTGCGGGCGGCGAGCAGACGCTCACCGTCTTCTACAGCGGATCTGCCGCGCCAAGTGCGAAACGGCTGGAGACGATCGGAACGCCACCCGATGTTGCCGTGCACGCGGACTGGGATGGCGTTCGGGAGGAGTTCACGGGGCTGCGTGGCTTCGGTAATGTCCTCTGGTACCCGGTATGCGATGTGCCGGTGGTGCTGGGCGACGGTGACCGGTTCTTCAGCGCGATCGGCATGGCGAAGCTGCGCGAGAGTCCGGCTGTCGTATCCATCACGGTGACAGAAGAGTTTACCGGCGCTGCGCCAACGGTGTCCTTTCTGGACGGCGTGGCGGTGCCGGTCGAGGTGACGCCGCCTGCGGCGGACAGCGGCTTGCCAGGCATTGCTACGGCGAAGCTGCCTGAGACGCAGCTGGGCTTTGCGACGCCGACGATCTTTCTGGCGCGGCGAACGCTCGAAAGCGGCAACAACCTGAAGTTGTATGCGCGGCAAAGTGATGCCGCTGCGACTCAGTCGTACATGACGGCCGCTTCGATCCTGAGCTCGCAGATGACGGACTGGCTGGGGCCGAAGGCGAGGAGGGATTTGAGCGTGCTCGATCCGGCCGAGGCGTCAGACAGCCCGTTTGAGGAGCGCGCGCTGCTCGTGACGAACATCGCGAACGTGGACCCGAAGCGGCTGCTGAATCCGATGAGCCACGTGCTGACCCATGCGTATTTCGAGTCACCGCTGCCCTGGCTGGAGGAAGGTGTCGCTCAGTTCATGGCATCGGTCTGGACGGAGCATCAGGAGGGGCGCGAAGCCGCGATTACGCAGATGGACAACATGCGCGGCGCGCTTAGTCTGGCCGAGTCGGCCGATCCGGATCACGATGCGGG
>DASZGZ010000086.1:0-4086 GCA_035938355.1 Acidobacteriaceae bacterium | reverse complement strand
GCTCAGCAGGCGTGATGCGATGAGCGTCCGTGAGGGCGAAGTGCAGGAAGGCGACGAGCTGGCACGCGAGACCGCAGATGCGGTCGCGCGGCGCAGCTACGGCAAGCTTGTCGCCTTTCTCGCGGCGCGGACACACGACGTCACAGCAGCGGAGGATGCGCTGTCGGAGGCGTTTCTTTCCGCGCTTGCGGATTGGCCGCGCAATGGCTGCCCGGCGAATCCGGAGGGCTGGCTGCTGACGGTGGCACGGCGCAAGGTGATCGACGCGGCGCGCAGGCATTCGACCACCGAGGCTGCGGCGGGAGAGTTGCAGATCATCGCCGAGGGCCTGGAGGCGGCTGCGGCGGAGAGTGCGGAGATTCCCGACCGGCGGCTGGCGCTGCTGTTTGCGTGCGCGCACCCGTCGATCGATGCGGGGGTGCGCGCGCCGCTGATGCTGCAGGTAGTGCTGGGACTTGACGCGAAGACGATTGCGTCGGCGTTCCTGTCGTCGCCGGCGGCGATGGGCAAGCGGCTGGTGCGGGCGAAGGACAAGATCCGGCAGGCGGGGATTCCGTTCCGCGTGCCGGAGCGCGAGGAGCTGGCGGCCCGGCTGGATACGGTGCTGGAGGCGATCTATGCGGCGTTTGCCGAGGGCTGGACCGGTCCTGGCGGTGGAACGGATGGCGGCATGGATGTGGTGCGGCGCGACCTGACGGCGGAGGCGATGTTTATGGCGAGGCTGGTGACGGAGTTGCTGCCGGAGGAGCCGGAGGCGCTGGGGCTGCTGGCCCTGATGCTGCATGCGGAGGCGCGGCGTGCAGCGCGGCGCTCAGCGAAGGGTGAGTTTGTGCCGCTGGCAGAGCAGGATCCCTTGCTGTGGGATGCAGGGATGATCGATGAGGCGGAGACGCTGCTGCGGCGAGCAGGGATGCGCGGGATGGTGGGCCGCTATCAACTCGAAGGCGCGTTGCAGTCGGCACATGTGCATCGCTGCCAGAGCGGTGTGGCCAACTGGGGGGAAGTGGTGGCGTTATACGATGCGCTGTTTGCGCTCTCCGGGTCGCCGGTGGTGGCGATCAATCGCGCGGTGGCGATTGCGGAGAGGGATGGCGCGGCTGCCGGTCTTGCGGCGCTGCCGGAAGCAGTGGCGGATCCGCGGCTGGCGGAGTATCAGCCCTACTGGGCGGCGCGCGCGGAGCTGCTGGCGCGGACGGGGGCGCATGACGAAGCGTGGCAGGCCTATGAGATTGCGATCGGATTGGAACGCGACGCGGCGGTGCGGAGATTTCTGCAGCAACGGCAGGCAGCGTTGACGGTCGAGGAGGCGAAGGTCTTGGGGCCGCAGTAGGAGCTTACGCGCATCCTGTGCGCGCTGCCGGAATCCAAACGGCATGGATGCTATCCCGTTCGTTTTTGTGGATGTGTTTTCGGATCGGCCGCTCGAAGGCAATCCGCTGGCGGTTGTACCCGACGCTGATTCGATCGACGAGTCGACGATGCGCCGCATCGCGCGCGAGTTCAACCAATCCGAGACCACATTTTTACTGAAGCCCGCGGAGGGCGATGCGGATTGGCATCTGCGCTCGTTCACGGCGGCGGGACACGAGGTGACCGGCGCGGGGCACAATGCGCTGGGCGCGTGGTGGTGGCTGGCAGTTGCGGGACGATTGCCACTTCAGGACGGCGTGAATCCATTTCGTCAGAAGATCGCCGACCGGGTACTACCGCTCCAGGTCGTTTCCAGTGGAGGTGCGGTGCGGTCGATCGTGATGCAACACGCTGCTCCGGAGTTCGGCGCGACGGTGAGCGATGCTCGAGCGCTTGCGGATGCGCTGGGACTGGATGCCGAAGAGGTGCTGCCGGAGGGACGAGCGGCGCAGGTGGTGTCGACCGGCGCAGCGCACTTATTGATTCCAGTGCGGGATCGCTCGGCAATCGAGCGTGCGAAGCCCGATGCGGCAAGGCTGCTTTCTGTACTGCGTGCGAGCGGAGGCGAGGGTGCGTATCTCTTCTGCCGCGATGTCGCTCGCGCTGGATCCACTGCGCACGCGCGGTTCTTCAATCCGACGATGGGGATCAGCGAGGATGCGGCTACGGGGACCGCAGCGGGGCCGCTCGCAGCGTGGCTGGTGAAGGAAGGTCTGGTGCGAGCAGGCAGCATTTGGATCGAGCAGGGCTTCACGATGGGGCGGCCAAGTTTGATCGAAATCGAAGTCGGCAGCGGCGGCGTGAGCATCTCCGGACGAGGCTGCGTGTCCATTGAGGGAACGCTGCGGTTGGCCTGATGCGGAGCGCGTGCGCTCGCGAGGCACGCGCTCCTATGCTTGCGCGGGCGTTGCGCCTTGCTCGTTCTCGACTGATTGCCGACGACTCGCCAACCAATCCGCAACGATCCATGCAGCTCCGACCGCTGTCAGGTTGTAGGCGTTCGCGCCCCAGGCCGCATGGTCGTGCGGAGAGGCGAAGATCGGCGTCGTTAAGACCAGAACGCTGAAGACCAGCAACATCAGGCCGAGGAGCCGCGCCGCGAGGACGTCCAGCACTCCGGAAATGATGGCCAGACCTGCCAGCATGAAGGCGATTCCGGTGAGCACAGTCCAGGAGGTCGCTCCCAGCGGCAGCCATTTCGGAACAAAGGGGTTTGCAAAGCGAATGCCGGTCAAGTGCGTGAGGCCGAAATCGAGCGAGCAGAACCCAACGATCCAGCGAGCGAGGAGATCCGTTCGCGGCGACAGAGCACCTCGAGCGGCCAGCGACTTCCAGACGATGGCTGCAGCGACGCAGAGGATGATCTGCTGGCAGACGCTGCTCATGACGCCGATGTAGACGGCGGCGTTGTATCCGACGTAGTGCGGCGCCGTATAGAAGCGGGGCAAAGGGAAGAGGGCAAAGATGCTGTACAGGATGGCCAGCGTGGCCGCCCCGAAGTGTTCCGTTCTGCGCCACAGAATCGCTGCGCCTCCTGCGATCAGCCAAAGGGCGGCGATGCAGGCGAAGACGGTGACGCCGGGAATGTGATCGCCCCATGCCTGGAGGGGCTGATGGCCAGGGTCAAACTCGCGCCAGATGAGATCCAGGATGCCGGCCGCGATTGAAGCCAAGCCAAAGACGTACACTCCGACTCTCATGCCCGATCCGCCTCCAATTTGCGCGTCCATGCTCATGAGACGTTCGTCTCTGATCAACAGGCATGTGCATGTATCACCCGTCCCTGCCGCCGATCGGATTGTGCTCGTTCAGCAGGTCGTCGACACGATTCGCAGGCGGCATCCTGCCGCTCGCGCCGGATGCATTTGCCAAAGCGGAGGCAGATCGTCAGACTAAGACGTTGCCAAACTGCAGGTTTCATTGGAGAGGATTACCAGGAAATGAAGAGCACGAAGGACAGCGGCCAGGCTGCCGCTGCCGCACAGACGATTGCGCCCGCGAAGGGCAAACTGGGAGTGATGGTTGTGGGCATGGGGGCGGTGGCCACCACGCTCATTGCAGGAGTGGAGGCGGTACGGCGCGGATTTGCCAAGCCGATCGGATCGGTGACGCAGATGGGCACCATCCGGCTGGGCAAGCGCACCGACAACCAGACGCCGCTGATCAGGGACTTCGTTCCTCTGGCCACGCTGGATGAGATTGTCTTTACCGGCTGGGATATCTACGACGAGAACATGTATCAGGCAGCGAAGACGGCTGCGGTTCTGGAGCGCGACCACCTGGAGCAGATCAAGCCGTTCCTCGAGAGCATCCAGCCGATGCCTGCGGTCTTCAGCCAGCACTACGTCAAGCGGCTGAACGGGAATCACGTGAAGACGGGCCGCTCTATGTGCGACCTGGCGCAGCAGGTGCGGAACGACATCCAGGCGTTCAAGGCGAAGACCGATCGCCAGGTGATGATCTGGTGCGGATCGACAGAGATCTTTCTTGAGCCTGCGCCGTGTCACCAGTCGATCGAGGCGTTCGAGAAGGGGCTGCTCGCGGACGACCCGGCGATTGCGCCTTCGCAGATTTATGCCTACGCGGCGCTGATGGAGGGAATTCCGTTTGCGAACGGCGCGCCGAATCTGACGGTGGACATTCCGGCGCTGCAGGAGCTTTCGAAGAAGACGGGCG
>DASZGZ010000085.1:0-19609 GCA_035938355.1 Acidobacteriaceae bacterium | reverse complement strand
GTGATAAACGGTGACAACAAGGTGCACATCCAGCCGGTGGAGGTAGGACCCCAGATCGGCACGAACTGGTTGATCACGGGCGGGCTGAAGGTTGGAGAACAGGTGGTCATCGAAGGTACCGGCAAACTGGCCGATGTTATGCCTGTCCATCCACATCCCGCCGCTCCTGAGCAAGCAAGTGCCGATCAGACCGGCCCTGGTCAGCAGGGCGACAGCCAGAGCAACAGCGGGAAACCGAGCGCAAGCAGCAGCGAGGGCAAATAGACCATGTCGAAGTTCTTTATCAACCGGCCCATCGTGGCCATGGTGATATCGATCATCATGGTCATCGTCGGCGTGGTGGCGATGCTCAGCCTGCCGACGTCACAGTTCCCTAACATCGTGCCCCCCGAGGTGTTGGTGCAGGCCACCTATCCCGGTGCCGATGCCAAGACTCTTGAACAATCTGTAGCAACGCCTATCGAGCAGCAAGTGACCGGCGTGGACCACATGAACTACATGTACTCCACGAACGCGAACAATGGCGCGATGTCGCTCACGGTCGACTTCGACATCGCCACCAACCCGGACATCGATCAGGTCCTGACGCAGCTGCGCGTCAACCAGGCCACCCCCCAGCTGCCCTCACAGGTGAACACCGCCGGCGTCACGGTGATCAAGTCGCTGGCCTCGCCGCTGATGTTCGTCATGCTCTATTCGCCCAAGGGCACTCACGACTTCAACTTTCTCACCAACTACGCCTACATCAATATGGCGGACGAGCTGACGCGCGTGCAGGGCGTTGCGCGCGTGCAGGTATTCGGCGGCCAGTATGCGATGCGTGTCTGGGTCGATCCGAATCAGCTGGCCAAGCTCGGCGTTACGGTTCCGCAAATCATCAGCGCAATGCAGGTTCAGAACAACGTCAACCCTGCCGGACAGATCGGTGGCGAGCCGGTTCCAGGCGGGCAGGAGTTCACGTATACGGTGCTTTCGCAGGGACGCCTCATCACCGCGGAAGAGTTCGGCCAGATCGTCATCCGCGCAAATCCGGACGGCTCTGTGCTGCGTCTCAAGGACGTCGCGCGTATCGAGCTGGGAGCGCAGACATATAACCTCGCCACCCGTTACGGCGTCCCAGGCCGCAACGATCAGGTCTCAGCGGGTATGGCTATCTACCAGCTGCCCGGGTCGAACGCTGTGGCTGCGGCCGATGCGGTGTACAAGAAACTCGCCGAGCTGCAGAGCAGATACCCGACGGACGTAGAGTCGGCCGTCCCGCTGGATACGACCAAGGCGGTCACCCAGGGCCTGCATGAAATCGTCATCACGCTGGGCATCGCCCTCGGCCTGGTGATCCTGGTCGTCTATATCTTCCTGCAGGGCTGGCGCGCCACCCTCATCCCGCTGCTGGCTGTGCCTGTCTCCCTCATCGGCACATTCGTTGTCTTCCCCGCGCTCGGCTTCTCTATCAATACTCTCTCCCTGCTCGGCTTGGTGCTGGCCATCGGCCTGGTGGTCGACGACGCCATCGTGGTGGTGGAGGCCGTCGAGCACCACATTGAAGAAGGCATGTCGCCGAAGGAAGCTTCGATTGCAGCGATGGAGCAGGTCTCGAGCCCGGTCGTTGCGATCGCGCTCATCCTGGCCGCCGTCTTCATTCCCACCGCCGCCGTGCCCGGCATTACAGGACGGCTCTATCAGCAGTTCGCGATCACCATTGCCATCTCGGTGCTCTTCTCCGCCTTCAACGCACTGACGCTCAGTCCAGCGCTGTGCGCTTTGCTGCTCAAGCCGAAGAAGCCGGCCCGCGGTCCTCTGGGGTATTTCTTCTCCTGGTTCAACCGCGCCTTCGGCCGCACCCGGAATAAATACGTCGCGACATCCGGTTTCCTCATTCGCAAGTCAGGGTTTGCCCTCGTCTTCCTGCTGGTAGTCTCCGTCGCCGCAGTATGGATCGCCCGCGGCATTCCCAACTCCTTCCTGCCCGACGAGGACCAGGGGTACCTCTACGTCGGCATGGTCCTGCCCAACGCAGCTTCTCTGCAACGCACCATTGAAGCCTCCAAGAGTGTCGAGGACGTCATTCTGAAGACGCCGGGCGTTGAAAGCATCGTCAGCGTCAACGGCTTCAGCCTGCTCAGCTTTACCCAGAGCACCTATAACGCCTTCTACTTCGTAACCCTCAAACCATGGGATCAGCGCAAGAGCAAGGACCAGCAGTACAAGGCGATCCAGCAGCATATTGCCCAGGGACTTGGAGGCATTCGGCAAGGCATCGCGTTCTCCTTCCCGCCGCCCGCCATTCCAGGAGTCGGCACGTCCGGTGGTGTCTCCGCGGTGCTCGAAGACCGCTCTGGCGGTGACCTGCAGAACCTCACCGACAACGTCAACAAATTCATGGCCGCGCTGCGCAAACGGCCGGAGATCGCCGGCGTCATCACGACCTACCTGCCCAGCGTTCCGCAGATCTATGTGGACGTCGACCGCGCCAAGGCGGTCCAGGAAGGTGTGAGCCTCGCCGATGTCTACACGACGCTGCAGACCTTCATGGGCGGCAATCTGGTGAATTACTTCAACCGCTTTGGCCGCCAGTGGCAGACGTATGTTGAAGCGGAAGGCACCTCGCGCACGAACATCGATAACATCGGGCGTTTCTACGTGCAGAACTCCGCCGGTAATTCCATACCACTCTCAGCTGTCACGTCAGTGAGGCGTATTACCGGACCTGAGTTCACCATGCGCTACAACGAATACGAGGCAGCACAGCTGATTGCGAACGCCGCGCCTGGCTACAGTTCGAGCCAGGCGACCCAGGCCTTTGAAGAGGTTTTCCGCGAAACCATGCCTAGGGAGATGGCGCTTGACTACCAGGGCATGTCCTTCCAGGAGCAGAAGGCCGCGCAAGGCGTCTCGTCTTCCACTATCTTTGCCGTTTCGCTGCTCTTCGTCTTCCTCATTCTGGCTGCGCAGTACGAGAGCTGGTCGTTGCCATTCAGTGTTCTGCTCAGCACGCCGATCGCAGTCTTTGGTGGCTTTCTCGCGCTCTCCCTTCGCGGGCTTGAGAACAACGTCTATGCGCAGATCGGCTTGGTCATGCTCATCGGGCTGGCGGCGAAGAATGCCATCCTCATCGTCGAATTCGCACGCGAGGAATACAAGAGTGGCAAGAGCATCTACGATGCAGCACTAGCCGGCGCCGAACTCCGACTGCGCCCCATTCTGATGACAGCCTTCGCATTCATCCTGGGCTGCATTCCGCTCTGGATTGCGAGCGGCGCCGGCGGCATCTCCCGCCAGGTCCTGGGGACGGTGGTGATCGGCGGCATGCTGGCCTCCACGCTCATCGCGATCTTTATTATTCCGGTCACGTTTGCAGTCGTCGAGCGGTTGTCGCACCACGTCAGCACCCGGGGCACACGCAAGGAGACGCGCGAACCGGTCATTTCTGGAGATGCCCGATGAGAAAGCAGAGCATCGCCGCAGCGCTTGGCGTTGCAGCCCTTTTGTTGTCGGGCTGCAACGTCGGTCCAAAATACAAGCGGCCCACCATCGACACGCCCACCGTCTACCGTGGCGCGGAGGCAAATGGCAACACGCAAACCAGCGAAGCGCCGCATGACATGAACGGTGCTGCGCTTCCTGGCCAGCCGGGCGGCGCAACTTCCACAGCGCTCTCGCTCGGCGATGAGAAGTGGTGGGAGGTCTTCGGCGATCCGCAACTGCAGGAGCTGATCCGCACCGCGCTCAAGCAAAACTATGACGTCCGCATCGCCGCCGAGCGCGTGCTCGAGTCGCAAGCACAGCTCGGCATTACTCGCTCGCAACAGTTTCCGCAGCTCAGTGGCAACGGCGGATATACCGCCGAGCGCTTCCCGTCTGCACAGTTTGGCGGATTAGGCTCGTTCGTCTCTCATCTCGGCCAGATTGGTACGTCGGCGTCCTGGAATCTCGACTTCTGGGGACAATATCGCAACGCCACGAAGGCGGCGCGCGCGCAATTGCTGGCCAGCAAGTGGTCGCAGCGCGAGGTCATGGATACCCTCATCCTGAACGTGGCGACCGGCTACTTCCAGTTACGCACACTGGACCTGGAGCTGGAAATCTCCAGGCGCACCCTCGCATCACGCCAGGAATCGCTGCAGCTCACTCAGACGCTCGAGTCAGGCGGCAACGTCAGCCTGCTCGACGTGCGTCAGGCCGAAGAACTGGTCAGCGCGGCCGCCGCTACTATCCCGGATACCGAGCGGCAAATCACGCAGGAGGAGAACGCGCTGCAGACGCTGCTAGGCCAGAACCCCGGTCCCATCGCGCGCGGTCTGCCGATCGACCAGCAGCCACGCATGCCTGTGGTTCCAGCAGGGCTACCGTCGTCACTGATCGAACGCCGCCCGGATATCGGTCAGGCTGAAGAGACACTCATCGCCGCGAATGCGGAGATCGGTGTGGCAAGGGCACAGTATTTTCCCGCTATCTCTCTTACCGGACAGGTGGGCACCACCAGCAACGCGCTGAACACGCTCTTTCATAACTCGTCATTCGCCTATACTTACGGTGCATCGATAACGGAGCCCATCTTCGACGCCGGCCGTATTCGTAACAATGTCCGTCTCACTGAGGCGCAACAGCGCGAAGCTGTGCTCACTTATAAGAAGACCATCGCGCAGTCCTTCCAGGATGTCTCCAACGCCCTCGTCGCCTACCAGAAGTTCCGCGAATTCCGCGAGCAGCAGGAACGCTTTGTCACCGCATCGCGCGACGCTGTGAATCTCTCCAACACGCGGTACAGTGCTGGCTACTCCGGCTATCTCGAAGTACTCACGAACCAGGCTAGTCTCTTCCAGGGCGAGCTCAATCTCGCATCCGCGCGTGAGGAGGAGATGCTGTCACTCGTGCAGCTCTACAACGCTCTTGGCGGTGGCTGGCAGCAGTAATTTATAAGCTAGCGAAGATCATCTCGCATAACCCTTCCTTGAACGCAATACACACATAGTTCCTGGGGCTCGAGATGCACAGTTAGCAGTTTCAGAACTAGTTGAGGTTACCTGACTCAGGGCTGTCTTCGGACGGCCCTTTCTATTTGTAGTTCCATTCTGGAAATATTCGTTCCGGTTCTCACACTTTCGTCACCGCTTTTGCCTCTCGCACCATCTTCGTGCGACGACGTTGCACTTTAGTGGAACAAGGACTCGCCAACAACCTTGCCATAATGTCCCAACTGCGAGCTGCACGCGTACCAATTCATTGACTCGCAACCGGGCTCACACACAGGCGACGGGTCCTTATGTGCGAGCCTCAACTTTTTTCTTCCCAGCCACCAGCAGCCGAAAGGCCTAGCGGTGGAGATGGATGGCAGGATGGCTATGGTTCGGATATCTTCTCGCTTCGCCCAGGCGGTTGCTGTGATTCCCTTGGTTGGCGCAGGGCTTCTCAGCCCCGGCACCACACCTAACGCATATGCGCAGGCAACTCCTCGCATCACCGGGCAGGCAGAGAACTCCGCCCTCGTGTCGGTTCCAGGTTCAGTGCACCCCTGGGCACGCGCGCAGTTCGACCGCGGTCCGGCCCCGGCTAACCTGAACGGGCGGATGCTGATGGTGCTAAAGCGCTCCCCGGAACAGGAGTCGGCGCTCCAGGCACTCCTCGCGTCGCAGCAGGACCCGAAATCTCCGAACTATCACAAGTGGCTAACACCGGAGGAATTCGGCAAACGCTTCGGCGTTGCCGACTCTGACGTACAGACAATCACCAGCTATCTGTCCGCCAAGGGCATGAACGTTGGTCGCGTCTATGGCGGCCACATGGCCATCGAGGTGGGCGCTACACCAGCGCAGATCAAATCTGCGTTCCAGACTGAGATTCATGTCTATTCAGTAGCCGGCAAGACCTTCTACGCCAACAACTCAAATCCGAAGATTCCTTCCGCGCTGACCGGCGTCGTCTCCGGTTTTGCCGCGATGAATAACTTCAAGGCCGCAGGCGGCTCGGGTGCGGGCACGCAGGCCACACTGGATCCTGGAACCCACACGCTCAAGCCGCTCTACACCACCACGAATTCTGCTGGCACCACCATCTACGGCGTTTCACCCGCTGACCTGGCGACCCAATACAACATTCCGACCCTGACAACAACGCCGACCGCGTGCACCCCAGGAGGATGCGGCGCGAACGTCAACGTCGGCATCATCGGCGACTCGGACATCAACGTCTCCTACATCAATAACTACCGGACCATCTTCAGTCTGGGCGCCAACACTCCGATTGTCGTCGTCGATGGCAACGATCCGGGCGTGAACGGTGACGCCTACATCGCCTACAAGCAAATCGAATTGGTCGGCGCGGTTGCTCCGAAGGCGACCATCTACTATTACACCTCGGCGACCACCGACTACGACACGGGCATGAACTTCGCCCTGATCCGTGCCATCGCTGATGACGACGTCCAGGTGCTTCTGAATGGCTTCCAGTCCTGCGAAACCGCACTTGGCACTACAGGAATGGAACTGGTCAACGAGGCGACAGAGCAGGCAGCAGCTCAGGGCATGACCGTGATCGCTGCGGCCGGAAATACAGGTTCGGCGGCATGCGAGGTGCCGGGCACAGCCGGGACTGCGACTTCAGGCTATGCCATCAATGGCTACGCGAGTTCTCCCTACCTGACAGCCGTGGGAGGAACCGACTTCTTTTACAGCACCACCTCACCTGCCACCCATTATTGGACCACTAACTCGGGTTATAAATCGATTCGGAACGCGCCCATCCCCGAACAAGTGTGGAACGATAGCTATCCGAACTACAGCAACAGCAGTGCCGGGACCTCACTCGAGTTTGCCGGAGGCGGCGGCATCAGCAACGCAGGTGATGGCACCTCTGTTCCTCAAGCGATTCCCTCGTATCAATTCAACAACGCAAAAGCCAAGGCCATCAGCAGCACCAGCCGCATCATCCCTGACGTCTCGTTCTTCGCGGGAAGCGGCGGCAACCTCGCTGAGGGTTACAACAGCGCCGCCTACCTCTTCTGCATGAACCCGTCGGACTGCCAGACCACAGGAACCCCACAGTTCACTTACTCAGGTGGAACCGAGGCCTCCAGTGCGGTCGTCGCCGGTGCAGTCGCCCTCGCCGTCAATAAGCTTGCCAGCGGAAGCGCATATGGCCTCGGCAACATCAATCCGTCTCTCTATTCATTGCTGACCTCGGCAGGAGGCGCGACAATCATCGCCCATGATGTCCAGACCGGTAACAACGAGCTGCAATGCACCAACGGCACGCCCAATTGCGCGACGAGCGGCGGCAATTTCGTCATGTCAGGCTATGCCGCTGGAGTTGGTTATGACGCAGCTTCCGGTCTCGGCAGCTTCGATATCAACAGCTTTGTCTCCAACTATGCGCCACTTGGCACCAAGACCAGCACGGTGACACTGACCATCGTGGATCCCTCGACCAACAAAGCACCGGTGTGTGGTGCCACTCCGAACTGCACCACACACAGCACGTATCTCAAATTTACCGTCACGGCGACCGGCAGCAGCGGTACCCCAACCGGCGACGTTGTCATCCTTGTCTCAAGCCCCCTGCAGGCTGAGCAGTCGGTAGAAACCCTGACCCTGGCTGGCGGCACTGCAAGCAACACCTGGAACCTGCTTCCCGGTGGCACCTACAACATCTATGCACGCTATACCGGAGACGGTACGTACCTGCCGAGCGTGGGGGCAGGAAACCCCAGCACCATCACGGTAAAGCCCGAAGCTTGTCAGATGGTCTTCTACCCCCACACCAACAACGTCAAACTGACAGGGCCGACATCCCTTCCCTATGGCTCGCCGGTCATAGTCACCGTTGAGCCGTATTCCGCAGCCACCACAAACAACGTCGGCATACCTTCGGGTTCCATCAACGTCAAGGATGGCAGCACGTTGATCACAACATTGCCGGTGAATTCAGAAGGAGCCGCAACCTTCAAATCGAACCTTCTGGCACAGGGCTCTCACTCGCTCACACTTGTCTACCCTGGTGATGCCAGCTTTACGTCATGCCAGTCTGGCCCCTACGTGGCCAACATCACCAAGGCTGCGACGACCACAGTCCTCAACTCGCCTGAGTTCGATACTGGCGACAGCGGAACCACGCAGACGCTTGGCATCACGGCAGTCGTGACCTCGGCGACACTGCCCAGCAATGGAGTCGCACCCACTGGAACCGTCACCTTCTCCACCAAAACTCCGAAGACGGTGACACTGATTCCCGGTTATGACCCGAACGGCAATTCGATTGCAACCGCCAGCACCACAGTTGGCACGAACGATTTCCCGAGTGGCGGCGGAAGTATCACCGCAACCTACACGCCTGCGATTACCGAGGTGAACTACACAGGCTCCACTTCCAGCGCGGTGTCCTTCCTTCCTTCCCTCGCAGCCATAAATTCCAACACCACAACGACCTTCACCATTACGGACGTCAACGGCACCACATATCCAACAACCGGCACATATCCCCTCCAAGCGAACGGCCAGCCCCAGCCCCCCCCTAGCTTCCCCGCTCTGGACTCTCTCACGCTCCACATGCACGTTAAGGCCACCAATCCGAATGACACCGT
The DNA here is from genome assembly GCA_035938355.1 of Acidobacteriaceae bacterium. Taxonomy (GTDB): domain Bacteria; phylum Acidobacteriota; class Terriglobia; order Terriglobales; family Acidobacteriaceae; genus KBS-83. The sequence continues at coordinate 11,034 of DASZGZ010000085.1, read as the reverse complement.
GTTCCTGGTCTACGCCAACGGCGTTCTGCTCACGCCGGCTACCTGGTCGGGCGGCTTTATCAACCCAGGCAGCGGCGTTGCTATCGACAGCAGCGGCAACGCAACCTTCACCATTCCGCAGCTGAACGGATATCTCGCATTGCCCTCCGGCCAGGTACAGTTCACGGTTCTCTACGACGGCTGGATCACTTCCCCGACTATCCAATCGAACCCGTCCTCCGCAAGCCAGATCGCCAATATCATTGACGACCGCACCAGCGCCGACTTCTCACTGCAATCGGACACAACCGTCAACCAGGCAGCCCCGCTGCTGGCGGCAGGAGCAATCGCCACCTATAACCTGCGGCTCACGTCCATTTACAACATGGTGAGTGCCTACGGCACGACGCCTATCAACCTAAGCTGCAGCGTCGTAGGCTTCACCCTCGGTGGCGTTCGCATAGCTGTTCCTGCAGGCTTGGCCTGCGGCTTCAATAACACGCTCACCAGCACGACAACCAGCGTGCAGTTCTCCACCAACAACACCGGCTTCATCAGCCAGTCCCTGTATGTCGGTGCTGCCAGTGGTTACACCATTGCCAGCAATACAGCCCCCCCACAGCCTGCCACCCGCTGGTGGATAGCTGGCGGCGGCACCACCCTGGCCTGCATCTTCCTGCTCGGATTGCCCGCACGCCGGCGCAAGTGGCAGTCGCTGCTGGGAGTCTGTGTCATGGTCATCGTCAGCTTCGGCATGAGCGGCTGCGGCGCAACCGTAGCACCCGGGCCGGGCCAGCAGTACTACAGCAGTCTCAACGGCGGATCCTCTGGTGGCCAGACAAACCCCGCTACGGTCATTCCTCCGGGCACGTATACAGTGCTCGTCACCGCAACCGCAACCACCAACACCACGCTCGTCCATACCCTACCGGTTCAGGTTCTGGTAGGCACAACCAACTAAACCAACCCACAGCAGAGAAGGCCACACTCCATCGAGTGTGGCCTTCTCTTTTGCGCCTGTTTCCCTACTGCGCCCGCCGCATCGTCACGAATGAGCGCCCCTCATAGAAGCGATAGACGCCCTCTGCCGGCGTATCGAGCACCTGCAGTGGCGTCGGGCGGCGCAGCTCGCCGTCATGGTGGCTGCCAACATTCAATAACTCATTCGCACCCAGATCCATCACAACGAAGCGATCGTTCTGAATGAACCCAACCCCATATGCGCCAGGAACAAGCTTGCGCCCATCCCCGCCATCGCCCAGTTGCAGCGGCACTTCGGTGATCAGGTATGCCTGGTAGCGCTGCTGAATCCCGCTCGAATAGCCCGATGTGTCCACCAGAGCCATTAGCGTGAACATGCCATCCGCATAGCGCACACCCCCGCTGTTGCGCATCTGTACCGTGGCACTCTGACCGCGAAAGAAGACCTGCGCCGGCATCAGGTTGGACGTGTCTGCCGGCTTCAGAACAGCCGCCGCTTTTGTGGTGGATGCACTTCCCTGTTGCTGCGCCATGCATGGCGTCAACAGGCTGACACCTATAGCCAATATGCCCGCGAGCGCAGCGCGCCGCGTGGCTTCCCTCTTGTTCATGTCGTTAGCTTAATCCTGGCGCTTATTTATTCCCAGCGGCGGCAGCGGTTTCATCGGCCGTATGCAGGTGCCAGGCTACGCTCTCTCCGGAAAGCTCCGAGTGATCACGCAGGAAGTCCAGCGTTGCCGTGCTGGCCATCGGATCATCCTTTTCATCGGCAAACAACGCTGCCTGCGCTGCTGCCTTTTGCTTGTCACCCTCGCGCCTGTAGATGATGGCAAGGTTATAGTGCGCCGAGAGGTCATCCGGCTCGATGCCCTGTACAGTCTCGTATTCAACCCGCGCCAGGTCGTACTTGTGCTGCTGGTAATAGCTGAAACCCAGCTCACGATGCGCATCGATCGATCGCGGGAACTTCGCAGCCACCTGCTGCAGATCGCCTACTGCGGCTTGCAGGTCACCCTGATTTCGCTCCACCAGCGCCCGATAGTACAGCGCTCGCGCATCCCCAGGCATCATGGTGAGCGCCTGCTTCAGGCTTGCCGCCGCATCCGCATACCGCTCCCACTGCAGGTACACGATGCCCAGGTTGGTATACGCATCACCGTAATCCGGACGCAGTTTCACCACTTCGCTGAATGCGTTCTTCGCCTCGGCGTATTGCGCCTCGTCCAGCAGGGCGACGCCAAAGTTGTTCCAGCGCATCCACTCCGGGTTATCTTGGGGGTCCGCAGCGACCGGCGCATTCTCACCGATCTTCAGGACACGCGAGCGCACAGCCATCTCTGCGACCGGATACGGCGGATGCTTGTCACCCAATATGAAGTTTGTGAAGGCCTCGTCGAAGTGGCGATAATTCACCTTCGCCGTGATGGTATATGGGCCCTTTCCGTCCTTGGGGATACGGAATCCATATCTCACCAGCGTCGAGCGTCCTGGTTGTATCGTCGTGTCCGTCGCCGTTGTCCGACGGTCCCAGATCTCGTGCTTCACCAGGAGTCTTCCCTTGGCATCCAGCAGCCGTGTCACAAAACTATGGGACTCCGGATCAAGATACCCTTCGGGATTAAGCCTGCCGCTCGCGTGCAGCACCTTGCCCGTTGCATCGGTCAGCTCAAATTCCGTCCACGCCTGATACATATCGCGCTGTTCGGGAATCAGCGTATGGCCAATGCCTTTGTTCTGGATCACCACCATTGCCTGCAACTCATCGCCCGGCTTGATCTCGAATCCCTTCGCGCCCAGCGGCGCAATCAATCCGGAGCCATCGGTCCGCGCCAACGCGAACAGATCGACGTTGAGCTTGTCCGTCTTCAGGTATTCCAGTGTCTTTTTCAACTGCTCGTCATAGCCGTAAAGAAAAGGTACGGCCGTGTTGCCGCCAATCCAGCGGTGCGAGACGATCGTGCCGTTCTTCGCCGAAACGTCCGCCTGCAGCGCTGCCTCGCGCGGCATGTGGCAGCTCTGGCAGGTCTGATAGTCCTTCTTGTAAAACGGCAGCGGCGACTGTTTGGCGAAGGACGATCGCTGCCACTCGTCATAGAGGCCGATCGCTCGCAGCCATTTGTAGTCATTGAGCGTCTCCGGAATGTTGGCTTTGTGGCATGCCGCGCAGTATTCAGGCGTCCGGTAAAAATCCTTCATCACCGCTGCCTTGTGGCGGTCCAAGTGGGCCGTGATCTCGGCGAAGCTCACCTCGCCCGGGATTGGCTTGCCCTGTTCATCCACCATCACCGCCGGCACGCCCATTACATAGGAGCCCAGCCCGTAGATCGGCTGCAGTTTCTGTATGGAATGGCACACCGTGCAGGTCACCCCATCCTGATCGGAATCACGATCGGAGAGAGCCGGATGAGGAGTCACCTGTCCGGAGAAGAGCATGATCGGGTTATGGCAGCCCTCACAGTGACGCGAGAACTCCATGCCCTTGGAGTTCTGCAGCAAGCCCACATTCTTCGTATAGAACGGCGTCCGGAACGAGTTCGCATGCAGCGACTGCCGCCACTGGTGGTACGCCGCCTCATGGCAATGCTGGCAATATTGCGCCGTCGGAAAGGCGCCCGGCTCGATGAAGGTGTCGCCTTCGATCTTTGCGTTGCTGGGCAGGAAAGGCTGCCCTTTGCCGAAGCGATAGCTGTACGTCTGCTCCATCTTCTCAGCGTATTTCTGGCGGTCCGCGTCAATGCGCTCGCCGGCATGCAGCGACTTCAGACCTCCAACGCCCAGTGCTGCCAGGCCCGTAGCGCAAAGCAGCCAGCGTGAAATTTTGATTGCCGCATCGCGACTCGTTCTGCTCGTCATTGCACCGTCTCGGGCCCGCACTTGGGGTACCACTCGAACTATAGCCATCGGGCATACCGCCCAACAAGGAGGAACAGCCCCCGGGGACCGATAAACACTGGCGATTCGCTGTTCTCGTCTCTTCTCCATCTTTCGATGGAGGGCTGACTCGAACTTCAGTTCGGCTTCCGCGGCGAAAGGCGCATCCTAGGAAGGACCAGATGGCAACGTCTGCAAGGAGAGCCATGCCGATTCGCCGCATTGGTAAAAATCTGGCCCGCGAAGGAGACGGAGCGTCCCAGGTACAGCAGGAGTTGGAACGCCCCACCGCAATCCAGATCTACGCGCAGGTAGCCAAGAACGCACGCCAGGAATTAGGGCGCCCCGCGCGGAGCCTCGCCATCTCGGGATTCGCCGGCGGCATCACCATGGGACTTACCGGCCTCGCCACGGCGATCGCGCGCGCCGAACTCGGCACTGGCGGCCCGGCTCAATTCATCACGAATCTGCTCTACCCCGTGGGTTTCATCGCCGTCATTCTCGGCCGCGCGCAGCTCTTTACGGAAAATACGCTGTATCCTGTGGCGCTCGTGCTCACCGAGCGTCGCCACTACCTGGCGACTCTGCGGTTGTGGGCCATCGTGCTCGTTTGCAATTGCCTCGGCGCGCTCGCCTTTGCCGCGCTCGCTGTTCGCACAGATGCGCTGCAGCCAAAGTATGTCGAGAGCCTTGTCGCTCTCGGCACTGAGATCGCCAATCACTCGCTCTCCACCATCTTTTGGAGTGCCATCATTGGCGGCTGGATCATCGCTCTCGTGGCATGGCTGGTCAGCGGCAGCCACTCCATCAGCGGATCCGTGCTCCTCATATGGCTGCTGGCCTTCATCGTCGGCCTCGGCCACTTCGCTCACTGCATTGCCAGCAGCGGTGAGGTCCTTTCAGCCGTGCTGCACCATCGGCTGCCTGCCACCAGCTATCTGCGATGGCTTTGGCCTGCAGTGCTGGGCAACATCGTGGGTGGCGTCGGCCTCGTCACGCTGCTCGAATACGGGCAGACTGCGGAAGAGTGATTGGAAACGTTCAACGCTCTGGAAGGCGGCCCTGTTTTCGCAGCAAGACGTCACGCATGGTTAGGAACCTCGCCGGAGGATCGGCCATCAGGGAATGCTCCACTGCCCGCTTGTATCCACCAGTCCAGATCGTATACATCACGGCCAAAGCGCAGCCTACGCCGAGAGCGAAGCCGAAGAAGTACCCGATCATGATATTCCAGAGCCCACTCATCGCGTGCTGGCTCCTCCCACCATCGCCTGCGGCTCAGTCGTTCTATAGCGCACGATACATCACCAGCCCATCGACATAACCCAGCTGGGGATGCAGAAACGCTGCCGGCAGCCGGCCCACCGTCTCGAAGCCAAGCGAAGCCCACAGCCGGACAGCGCGCTCGTTCGTGCTCACAACGAAGTTGAACTGCATTGCGCGAAAACCGCGCTGGCGTGCGACATCCAGCGAGTGCACGCACATCGCGCGAGCGACGCCGCGTCCTGTCGCGTGCTGTGCTGTCATATAACCGCAGTTCGCCACGTGCGCTCCCCCGCCTTGCTGGTTGGCGCGGAGATAATATGTGCCGAGAACGAGCCCATCTTTCTCGGCAACAAAAACGTCATGCCGCGGAGAGAACCAGTAAGCCAGCGCATCCTCGCGGCTCATCTCGGCCGGCAAGGTATAGGTATCGCCCGCACGCAAGACCGGCTCTACGATCTGCCAGATCGCGTCGTCGTCACGGCGCGTTGCGCTACGAATGCACATGTCATCCATCACGGGCCACCGCCAAAAGCGGGAACGCCCCGTCCACGAATGAACGAGGCATTCTCTTCGCGATCATGCGTCCTAGAGCTGATTCATCTTCTGCAGGAACTCGGCATTGTTCCGCGTCTTGAATTGCCGGTCCACCAGGAGTTCCATTGCCTCGACAGGCGACAACGGGTTGAGCACCTTGCGCAGAATCCAGATGCGCTGCAGGTCTTCCTTGGGGATAAGCAGCTCTTCTTTTCGAGTGCCGGAACGCTGGATGTCGATCGCCGGGAAGACGCGCTTGTCCACCAGCTTGCGGTCCAGGATCACTTCCATGTTGCCGGTGCCCTTGAACTCTTCGAAGATCACCTCATCCATGCGCGAGCCGGTATCGACCAGCGCTGTGGCGATGATGGTGAGCGAGCCGCCTTCTTCGATATTGCGCGCCGCGCCGAAGAAGCGCTTCGGCCTCTGCAGCGCATTGGAATCCACGCCGCCCGATAGCACCTTGCCCGACGGAGGCACGATCGTGTTGTAGGCGCGCGCCAGACGCGTGATCGAGTCGAGCAGAATCACGACATCACGCTTGTGCTCCACCAGCCGCTTCGCCTTCTCGATCACCATCTCAGCCACCTGCACGTGGCGCGCGGCGGGTTCATCGAAGGTCGAGCTGATGACCTCGCCCTTCACCGAGCGCTGCATGTCGGTGACTTCTTCCGGGCGCTCATCGATCAGCAGCACAATCAGCGCCACCTCGGGATGGTTGGTCGTGATGGAGTTTGCGATCGACTGCAGCAGCATGGTCTTGCCGGTGCGTGGCGGCGCGACGATCAGACCGCGCTGCCCCTTGCCGATCGGTGTCAGCAGGTCCATTACCCGGCCGCTGGTGTTCTCGTGCACCGTCTCCATCCGAATTCGCTCTTCCGGATAGAGTGGCGTCAGGTTGTCAAACAGGATCTTGTTGCGAGTCTCTTCGGGCGATTCAAAATTGATGGCTTCGATCTTGACCAGTGCGAAATACTTCTCGCCTTCATGGGGCGGCCGCACATTGCCGCTGATCGTGTCGCCCGTCTTCAGATCAAACTTGCGGATCTGCGATGGGGAAACATAAATGTCGTCCGGGCCGGGCAGATAGTTGTAGTCGGGAGAGCGGAGAAAACCATAGCCGTCGGGCAGGATTTCGAGGACACCCTCGGCAAAGATGTGGCCTTCTTTTTCGCTCTGTGCCTGGAGGATCTTGAAGATGAGGTCTTGTTTCCGAAGTCCACTGGCTCCGGGTATTTCGAGGCTGCGCGCGATACGGCTCAGCTCAGTAATATTTTTTTCTTTTAGTTCTGCGATAGTCACAATTCACCTGCGGTGGGAGGTTAGGAGGGAGATTCGATGATGGAAGGAGGGGTGTAGTTCAGGAAGGGAGTTGTTGTAACGATGAGACGACTCGCCGCAGCGAGCGGCCGCGCTTATGCTGCGCGGCGCTGCTGCGAAACCTGCTCTGAAGCCACTTTGACATCGCCGTTCATGCCCATGGGGCTCGCCTCATGGAACCGGACAAGCACTTCGTTCGTGGTGTCCTGTAGGCGGGTGTTCGGCTTGTGAAGCTTCCGGGTGGCCTTGGAGGCCAGCTGACAGAGCTGGTATCGATTCGAAATGTGGGTAAGTGCCCCATAGATCAGATCGGAACGCATGAAGATATTCCTCATTTCCTTGACACTCTTGGCGCGGTCCCCCAGGGTTATTAACCATTGGACGCCGGCACCTCAGTCTTTTGTTGTTTCCTTAACTGCTAATGACGCAAATCTTTCCAAAAAGATGCAGAAGTGCGCCACACGATAACGTTGCTTTCTTTGATTTGCAATGCCTGGAATGGCAACTCGACGTTGGGGCCGCACACCTGAATGGCTGGCAAAAACCGAACCCGGGTTTACCGAACAACCCGTGTTCTACCGGCTCAGGAACGCGAGAAACCTTGTCTTGGAGGTGACAAATAAGATCGGAATCACCCCGGCAGGAACGACATTAATCGTTAACGCTGGCAGAGGTCAACACTTTTTTCATAGACCGACAACAGAAGTCTCCACATATTAGTAAAAATCCCGTAAGAATCTTTTTATCTTAGGGTTACGGACCCGATCAGCAGCAGTTTCTTACTTGGGATGAACTCCGGATGCACAGAAACATCGGCTAAATTCTCCTGAAAACCATAGCCGCTCGAGTATCCACAGGACGCTAGCTCCAATAATTCCTGTCCAGCGTCCGGTATTGGATCGCCTCAGCAAGGTGCTGCACCGTCAGGGTTGGGGCCCCCTCCAGATCCGCAATGGTTCGCGCCACCTTCAGGATACGGTCATGCGCACGAGCGCTCAGGCCTTGCTGCTGCATCGCCCGCTCCAGCAGGCGATCCGCCTCTGGCGGCAGCTCGCACCATTGCCGAATCTGCCGGGTGGTCATCTGTGAGTTCGAATAGATCGCGTCGCCCTGAAACCGGTCATGCTGCCTTACGCGCGCAGCCAGCACCCGCGCCCGGATCTCTGCAGAACCTTCGTTCGCCTGCCCCGCCCGCAACTCCCGATACTGCACCGCCGGCACCTCTATATGGATATCGATGCGATCCAGCAGCGGCCCTGAGACGCGCGACACATACCGCTGCATCATTGGCGGCGTGCACTGACACTCCCGGCTCTTGTCGTTGAAATAGCCGCAGGGGCACGGATTCATCGCCGCCGCCAGCATGAAGCGAGCCGGAAAGTTCAGCGACATGGACGCACGCGCTATCGTGACCGTGCCATCCTCGAGCGGCTGCCGCATCACCTCCAGCACATTGCGCGGAAACTCCGGCAGCTCATCCAGAAACAGCACGCCGTTGTGTGCCAGCGAAACCTCGCCCGGCCGTGGCACCGCGCCGCCGCCGATCAACCCGGCGTCCGAGATGGTGTGGTGCGGTGACCGGAAGGGGCGCTGCGTCACTAGTCCGGAACTCGAGTCGAGCACCCCCGCCACCGAGTGGATCTTCGTCGTCTCCAGTGCTTCGGCAAAGGTCAGCGGCGCCAGGATCGACGGCAGGCGCTTCGCCAGCATGGTCTTGCCCGAGCCCGGGGGCCCGATCATCAGAATGTTGTGGCCGCCTGCGGCCGAGATCTCCAGCGCGCGCTTCGCCACCGTCTGCCCGCGCACATCCTTGAAGTCGGAGGGATAGTGCTGCAGCTTATCGAGCATCTCGCTCGATCGCGCACGATACGGCGGCACCTGGATACCGCCGTTCGCTGCGGCGTTCAGCAGCTCGCGCGCCTGCGGCAGGGACTCCACCGGATACACATTCAGCCCCTCAACCACTGCGGCCTCCGGCGCATTCGCCGCCGGCACAATCATGTTTGCGATCCCGCGCTGCTTCGCAGCCACCGCAATCGGCAGCATGCCCGGCACCCCGCGCACGCTCCCATCCAGCCCCAACTCCCCGACGGTGAGGAACTGGCTCAGATCGCGGTTCGCGAGCGCGCCAGACGCACCCAGAATGCCGACCGCAATCGGCAGGTCGAACCCTGAGCCTTCCTTCTTCAGATCGGCAGGTGCTAGGTTGATGGTGATATGAGTGGGCGGCAATGTGAAACCGCAGTTGCGCAGAGCGGCGCGCACTCGATCGCGGCTCTCGCGTACAGCAGCATCCGGCAGTCCAACGGTCGAGAAGCGATCCTCCGCCACCTGAATACCGGAGAAATCCACCTCTACGTCGATGATGTGCGCGTCGATGCCATAGACCGCAGCACTCAGCGCTTTGAAATGCATCCGTGGGCCCGCCTGTCATTCCCTGGAAAGACTCAGAATAACGAGCGTATATCGAAGAAGGCAGGCCACAAAGGTTGCAGAGCCCCCAGCAAGTCACCGTCCTTGCTACCATAGCCAGTCGTGAAAACCTCGCTGTTCGATCTCTACAAAGTCGGCATCGGCCCCTCCAGCTCGCACACCATGGGTCCCATGCGGGCCGCGCGCACCTTTCTTCTGGAACTCGATGCCCGCGATCTCCTCGCCCCCACTGTCGAAGTCCACGCCGATCTCTACGGCTCGCTCGCTCTCACCGGCACCGGCCACGGCACCGATCGCGCCGTGATGCTTGGCCTGCTCGGCGAAGAGGCCGCCACGCTCGATCCGGACACCATCGACCGGAAGCTCGAAGCCATCCGACTCTCGTCGACGCTCTCGTTGCTCGGCCGCCACATCATTCCCTTCCGCGACACGCAGCACATCCTCTTCCATCGCGACCAGATGATCCCGCCCGGCGCGCGCACGCACCACCCCAACGGCATCCGCTTCACCGCCTTCGATGTCACCGGCAATCCGCTCTTCTGCGCTACCTACTTCTCCATCGGCGGCGGATTCATCGTCGAAGACGGTGCTGACGTGAACGCCACTCCCTTGATGACGACCTCTCCGCTGCCCTACTCCTTCTCGAGCGCCGCCGAGCTGCTCGAGATGGCGAAGCGCGACAACCTGCGCATCGATGAGGTGATGATGCGCAATGAATGCGCGCGCCGCGGCGACACACCCGACGCCGCAGACTCCGTGCGCCGCGACATCCTCCGCCTCTGGGAGGTGATGCAGAGCTGTGTCGCGCGCGGCCTTGCGACCGATGGCATCCTGCCCGGCGGACTGCGTGTGCGCCGCCGCGCCAAGCGGCTCGCGGCGCGTCTGCAGCAGCAGACCGCCGCAGGCAAAGGCACCGGCGATCCGCTCGCGCCGCTCGACTGGGTCACCATCTACGCCATGGCGGTGAATGAGGAGAACGCCGCCGGCAGCCGGGTCGTCACGGCGCCCACCAACGGGGCAGCGGGCGTCATCCCCGCCGTCGCTCATTACTACCGCAACTACATCACGGGCGCCGACGAAGCCGGAATCTTGCGCTACTTCCTCACCTCGGCCGCCATCGGCATCCTCTACAAGGAGAACGCCTCGATCTCCGGCGCGGAGGTCGGCTGCCAGGGTGAGGTCGGCGTCGCCTGTTCCATGGCAGCGGGCGGGCTGGCCGCGGCGATGGGCGGGACGAATCAACAAGTGGAACACGCCGCGGAGATCGGGATGGAGCACAACCTCGGCATGACCTGCGACCCCATCGGCGGCCTCGTCCAGATTCCCTGTATCGAGCGCAACGCCATGGGCGCCGTGAAAGCCGTCCACGCCTGCCGCATGGCCTTTGCCGAAGAAGACGAGCACAAAGTCTCTCTCGACCAGGTGATTCGCACCATGTACGAAACTGGTCTGGATATGCAGTCGCGCTACAAGGAGACCTCGTTAGCGGGTCTTGCGCTGAATGTTATCGAGTGTTGAGGCGGCGAACAGCTCGGCTCAATCCAATTCAAAACGAAGTTACTTGTGACGGGACTTGCAGGAGCTTAGGACATCTCTTAGATCGTTGTTGATTGATGAACGAGAAGGCTTCTATCAGGTCTGTAACGAATA
>DASZGZ010000084.1:0-6936 GCA_035938355.1 Acidobacteriaceae bacterium | reverse complement strand
CTTGGGAGTTTGGCTACGCCATCGGAGTCGCGCGTCCGCTGGCGAACTATGCCGGTGCGAAGAACTGCATTCTCTGTCGCCAGAACCTCACCGCTGGCGCCGAAATGTACGGCGGACTCGGCACCGCAGATGGCTTCGGCCTCCACGCCACCTCGCACTACCTCGGCCCGAGCATCGGCCTCGATCTCCAGGGCCGCTACCCGAGCATCGCCTTCTCGCCACAGTTCGGGTTGAACGACAACAGTGCCGGCGTCCTCTGGCACTTCAAGGTCTCCTACGAGGTGCAACAGTTCGGCAATCTCTTCCGGAGGATGAAAGCGCAATGACGAAGCGCGCATGGCTTCTAGTATCTCTACCCGCGACCGCCTTGTTGATGGCTGCCGGCAACGGCGCGTGGCTCAAAAAGGTTCCGGCTGCAGACCACGCCATGGTCAATCCCGTCGCTGGCCAGCCGAATGCCATCACTGCCGGCTCCAACCTGTATCGGAACAACTGCTCGCAATGCCACGGCGCCGATGGCAATGGCCGCGGCAGCCGCCCGCCCGTGCACTCCGCACGCATCGCCGGCGCTAGTGACGGCGATCTCTACTGGCTGCTGAAGAACGGCCAGCAGTTCCACGGCATGCCCTCCTGGGCCCGTCTGCCGGAGGGACAGCGCTGGCAGATCGTCGCGTATCTGCGCAGTATTCAGCAGCCGACCGCATCCACCACTGCTCCTGAAGTGCCCCAGTGAAGAGTACCCCAGTGAAATTGCGCTATCTAGCCCTTGGCGTGCTTGCCGCCTGCGCGTTCCTCTTCGCTATCGCCGGTGCGGCTCAGCAGGCGCGCCCCTGACCCCACGCCCGACGCCGACGTCACCCCACCGGCTGACTCCATCGGCGAGCGCATCTTCCTCGATACGCGTTTCTCCGAGTACTTCGCCACCCACATGACCGGTGTCAACGATCCGCTCGCGGTAGGCGATCCCGCGGTCGCCACCGTGCCCACTACGGATGGTTCGCTGCCCGGTCCTTTTGCCGGCCAGGCCATGACGCCGACCTCGGCCTCTGGAACGTTACCTCAACCCAGACATGCCCAACCCGCAAAGTGCTTTGAAAGGCTGTCTGCGCCGTGGACTGCTCCGTCGATCAGGGTCTCGCCACCACCATCGCGCAGTTCAAGGCTCCGGTGCTGCGCGACCTCGCCGACTCCACCCCGTACTTCCACAACGGCGCCGCACTCGATCTCGACGCAGTCATCAATCAGTACATCGCGGTCTCCGGACTCGCGCGTCAGGGCCTCATGCGCAATCCGCCTCCGGAGTTCAAAAACATGTCCATCTCTGCAAGCGATCGCGATGCGCTGGTCGCCTTCCTGATCTCGCTCACCGAGGACTACGACGACGCATAGCTCACCCACTGAAGGCGTCATGCCCTAGTGGACCTAAGTGAACGATGATGACTGGATCTAGACTGGGCCTCCTCTGGAAGCTAGCCTGCGATCATGCAGAGGCCAAGCCTCAGCGACAACATCCAGAATGCCGCGAGGCGCGGCCTCTGCCTTTTTTTCCTCTGCATAGCTTTGGTCATCGCGGCGTCACCGGCGTCGCACGCGCAGAGCACGCGCGACGATCTGCCTCGACTCCCCGACGCGAATGTGCGATCGCATACTCGCGAAGCAGCCGCTGGAAAGAGCCCGTCGCCGCTCGATGAGTTCCAGTTGCTGGTGCCTCCCGCACTGTTGGTCTCCTGGTCTCACTCTGCAATGGAGAACCCGCAGGGCGATCGCCACAACGCGGTGAACAGCGATGCTGTGACGGACCCCGCGCTGCAGCGCGAGGCCACCCGTGAGGCGACAATAGACCCGATCCTTGGCTCCGTCGCTCCTCTGCGCCGTGATCCATAACGACGTGGTCGGTCGCTCTCGCAAGTGCAGATAGCGGCATCCACTCCAATGAAAAGGTGTGGGCGTGACGACCCCTCCCTTTACACTCCGAGCTGTCGAGCCGCCATCTCCGTGCCCTCGACTCGCGCCCGAATCTTGTTGAAGGCGATATCCCGCGCCGTGGACGTGTCGTCAGCGAAGGGAGCGAAGCCGCAATCGTCTGTCGTGCCGAGTTGAGCGACGGGCAGGACGGCCGCCTCCAGCACGCGCTCACGCACCTGATCAGGCGTTTCCACAAGGGGGTTGATGGGATCAATCACTCCAATGAAAATCGTGTGGTTCGGCTTGAGAAGCGGGCGAATGATGCCGAGCACACGCTTCCTGTCCAGTTCGCTGGCCATCTGCAGGTAGAAGCGACCTGCATTCATTTGCAATAGATCGGGCAGCAGCTCCGCATAATCGACATCCGCGCTGTGCGTGGAATCGCGGTCGCCACCCGGGCAAACATGCACTCCGATGCGCTGGCGTTCGTCTCGAGTGAAGCGTTCGAGAACTTGATTGTTGAGTGAGATAAAGCTGCGCAGCAGATCGCCTGAGCCGTCGAGCTTCAGCGACAGTCTTGCCTCGGTGAAATCAATCTGAACCACCGCTGCTCCCGCCTCGAACGCGCCGCGTATGTCAGCCACAGCTTCATCCAGAAGATCTGCCAGGAATGCTTCGCGCGGATAGTTGGGTATACCGGCCTGCGGATAGAGCAGGCTCAGTGCAGAGGCCGAAATGACAGCCTGTTTCAATGGAAGCTGCGTGTAGCGTCGCGCCGCTTCGGTGAAGCTGCCCGCATGCACGCCATAGCGAAAAGGCCCCGCGGTGAGGCGGGGTAGCTGGCGCACGTGTCCGTCTGCAAAGGGAATCACGACACCATCAGGCGCCAGATTTTTCAGTCCCGTGAGGGGATAGGTAGCGAAGCTCGGCTTCTGCTCGCCATCGGTAATGACGGGCGATCCGGTCCGCTCGAGTTGCTGGATCGTGTCGCGGATGGCGTCGGCATATGCGGCGTCCATCTCCGCGCTACCAAGCCTTCCCGCCTGAAATGCCGTCATCGCTTGAAGCAGCGAAGCGGGACGCGGAATGCTGCCAATAGATTCTGTCGGGATCGCCATGGCCGGGAGTCTACCGCGTCGCAGTCGCGAAGCCATCGATCAAACGGTCGATTCGCAGGCGACCGGCAGCCCACCGCAGGGGAAGGGGGTAGGCCAGGACATGCTTAGCGAAAATGCAGGTAGCCCCAGCGATCCGGCACATGCATATTAATCACGCCCTGCGGCGACCAGACCCAGTTGTCTTCCTTCGGATTGCCCGGCGTCCATTCTACGCGGCTGAAGTTGATCCGCCACACCGTCCCCGGCACAGGCAGGGGCACCTGCTGCCGCGAGTTGAAGGCACTGAGCGGGTACGCGATCTCGAGCGTCCACCCGCGGTCCGTGTCGTTCGAATGGTTCAAGGTGCCCTGCACCGCAACAGCAGTCTTCAATCCCGCAATGTCCCAGCTGTCGTCAGGCTTGCCGCCGTCGTTGTACGGCTTCGGCAGAAAAAGGTCCCAGCCGGTATTCAGCGCGTTCATCTCGAATTCGTAATAACTCACCGTCTCCGGCAGCGGCTTGATAAAAACTTCGAAGTCGTTGTCCTTGAAGATCACGGAGTCGTGTTTCGTTAGCGTGCCGGTGACATTTGGCTCCTCGAGCTCGGCCGCGATGTAGAGATACTTGTCGTCCCACAGCATCTTCGCCCGTGTGCGAAAGCGCGGCGTCGGCTTCGCGGCGCCCTCAATATCGACGAAGTCAGAGGTCCACGTCGCCCCCTTCCACGCCGGATCGTCCAGCTTCCCGTCAATGCGGATCGGCGTCGTCGTGTGGTGGCAGTCATACGACAGCGGAGCAGGGAGAGCATCCTGCGCTCGGGCAAAGGGGGCGATCAAGATTGCTAGGCAGAGGAATATGAGGAGAGGAGTCACTAATAGCCATCTTGTTGTATCGGCTGGCGGAAGGCAAACTAGCCGCGCCCCCGTCCTCTGGACTTTCCATAATTTTGTCAACTACGCTTGACATAATTGGGTCATTTAGGTAAAGTAAACTTGTCATAAAGACAAGGAGTCTTCGCTTATGCGGCCTGCCGTTGTTCGATATAACAAGCGCTTCATTCCGATGATGTTGGCGTATGCAGTGGCGCTGCTCGCGGTGACCTGGATCTTCAAGCACCACCTGACCAGCGGGCCGGTTGCCTACCTGCTGGCGCTGTTGCCGGCGCTGCCTATCGTGGGCGTGGTAATCATCGTCGGCCTTTACATGGGCGACGAAACGGACGAGGTGGAGAAGGCCATGCGTACGCAATCGATGTTGTGGGGCATCGGTCTCACGCTCAGCATCGCCACACTGTGGGGCTTTCTGGAATCCTTCGGGCAGGTGAGCCACGTGGATAGCTACTGGGCATTTCCCATCTTCTGCTTCTTCACCGGGATCGCTTCGTGCCTGATCCGCCAGAGCTACCGGTGAAAAATCGACTGAAGGTGCTGCGCGCGGAGCGCAACTGGAGCCAGGCAGATCTGGCGGAGCGGCTCGATGTCTCGCGGCAGAGTGTGAACGCGATCGAAACCGGCAAGTTCGACCCGAGTTTGCCCCTGGCCTTCCGGTTGGCGCGGCTCTTCAGCCTCCCGATCGAGCAGATCTTTTCCGACCAGACCGACTCGTAGCGATTCGTACCAGCGTGCTTCTACACCAGCAGAGAGGAGGGAGAGAAGATGCGCGTCCTATTTGTAGCAGTAATGGTATCCAGTATTTGGATGGCCGGCGCCACTGGCGGTAAGCGAATTCCGCTGCCTGTGCACATCAGAATCGCCCTTCACGGGACGGGTGCGGACATGCGCTTGCTTCCCGGTGAGCCGCTGAGCATTGTGTGGCGATGGCGAAGAGCCGAGAGCGCGACGGCTCATCCTCAAGACCTGATGCATGCGGTTTCTGTGAAGATCGCCTTCGGGCAAACAGATTGATTGCGGCTTGCCGCGAAATGCGGCCTACGGAATCACGATGTGGCCTTCCTCGGAGTGAGGCCACACGCGGATACTGAGTGTCTGCAAACGTCAGAGAGACCGCATCAGTGAGCGGCTGATGCGACCACGATGGATGCGATGACTCCGGTGGCGACTGCTGCCATCACGTAGTTGCCGTCCACTTCACGCCACTCGTAGCCCCGTGGCGGTGCCTGCAGATGATAGTGCCGGTAATCGACGCGCTCGCCGCGATCCCAGTCCTCGTGTTTCATGTGTTCGCCCTTTTTCCATTCATCGTGGCGAACGTAATGATGATTGTCGCGTTGGTCATCATGATGATCCTGGGCAACGGCGATGCCGCCGGTAAGTGTCATCGCGAGAGTGCAGAGAGCTACGCTTTTGAGCATTCGGTTCATGAGTTCTCCTGTGCTGCGTTCTACGATTCAGTCAGCAGGCGCGATGTTGCATCGCGCCGCGTGCGCAGCATGTAAACCAATGAACAAAATGATTTCGTTCCGGATGCCGGAGGCAACGATTATGCGATGTTCGCCGTCACGTCTCGAGAGGCGGGACGCGAGGCACCCGGCGAGATCAATCCTTGAAGGGTAGTTCCAGATAAGGTCTGGAGATGGAGACGATGACGTCATCGTCTCGCTCTTCTAGCATTTGACCACTGACAGCCGATCTAAACTTGACGTCGATTTTGATCGAATGACAAAGGCGGTAGTCGTAGCGCGTCTCGCCGAAAAATTGAAGACCGCCGTCTTCATCGAAGAATGCTTTCACTGCACTGCGCGCCATTCCCGGATGTAGCGTCTGCACCTGTTGCAGTACGCTGTTGACGAGCTGCGACAGTGCTGGAGCTTCCGCAACCGCAGAGGTTTGCGCCAAGGAGACGTTCGCCAACGACAGAGCGAAGAACGCAACCGGCAGCCACTTCATTTTGGAGATCTCATGAGATGGGTCTCCGATATTACGCGATGTTCGCCGTCTCTGCCTTCAACCGCTCCGCCTGGAAGTGCGCGACCACGGCATCGATCACTGGCTGCAGCCTGCCTTCCATGATCTCCGCGAGCTGATGCAGCGTCAGGCCGATGCGGTGATCGGTCAACCGGTTTTGCGGGAAGTTGTAGGTGCGAATCTTCTCCGAGCGGTCGCCCGAGCCCACCTGTTGCTTGCGCTCCTGCGCTAGAGCCGCCTGCTGCTTCTCCTGCTCCACCTCATAGAGGCGCGCGCGCAGCACACGCATGCCCTTCTCACGGTTCTTGATCTGCGATTTCTCATCCTGGCAGCTCACCACCGTGCCGGTAGGAATATGCGTAATGCGCACCGCAGAGTAGGTTGTGTTCACTGACTGCCCGCCGGGTCCGGAAGAGCAGAACGTATCGATGCGCAGATCCTTTGCTTCGATTTTGATATCGACATCTTCCGCCTCTGGCAGCACCGCAACGGTGACAGCCGAAGTGTGCACGCGGCCCTGCGTCTCCGTAGCTGGCACGCGCTGCACGCGGTGCACGCCCGACTCATATTTGAGCTGCGAGTAGACACGGTCGCCTTCGATGATGGCGATCACTTCCTTCAGGCCGCCAATGCCGGACTCGGAAGACGACAGCACCTCCACCTTCCAGCGATGCTGCTCGGCAAAGCGCGAGTACATGCGGAAGACCTCGGCGGCAAACAGCGAGGCCTCGTCGCCGCCTGTGCCGGCCCGGATCTCGAGGATGACGTTCTTCTCGTCATTCGGGTCCTTGGGCAGCAGCTTCAGTTTCAGCTCTTCCTCGATCTTCGGCAGCCGCTCTTCAAGCTGCATCAGCTCATCCTGCGCCATCGCGCGAATGTCGGGATCGGTCTCGGCAAGCATGGTTTGCGCATCCGCAATGCCTTGCTTTGTGCGCTGATAGTCGCGGAAAGTCTCGACCACCGGTTCGAGATCGCGGTGCTGCTTCGCCACCTTCTGGTAGCGCTCGTGATCGTTGACAACCTCGTCAGAGGCCATCTCGCGGCCCAGCTGTTCGTAGCGGGCGGCTATC
>DASZGZ010000083.1:0-7021 GCA_035938355.1 Acidobacteriaceae bacterium | reverse complement strand
GCGCAGCTCATCTACGACCTGAAGCGCGTCAACCCGCGCGCCGCTGTCGGGGTCAAGCTGGTCTCGTCCTTCGGCGTCGGCACCATCGCGGCGGGCGTTGCCAAAGCCTTCGCGGACTACATCGTCATCGCCGGCCACAGCGGTGGAACCGGAGCATCCCCGCTCTCGAGCATCAAGCATGCCGGCAACCCATGGGAGCTTGGCCTTGCCGAAGCGCAGCAATCGCTGCTAGCCGACGGCTTGCGTGGCCGCGTGCGTCTGCGCTGCGACGGCGGCCTGCAGACGGCGCGCGACGTCCTCATCGCCGCAATGCTCGGCGCGGACGAATACGCCTTCGGCACCGCGGTGTTGGTCGCAATCGGTTGCGACATGGCGCGGCAGTGTCACCTCAATACCTGTCCGACCGGCATCGCGACACAGAAGCCCGAGCTGCGTGCGAAGTTCCGGGGTAAGCCGGAGCACATCATCCGCTTCTTTGAAGGCCTCGCTGGCGACGTGCGCCGCATGCTCGCCGGCCTTGGCCTCGCGACCCTGAGCGATGCCATAGGCCGCACCGACCTGCTTGAACAGACACGCCGCATCGGCGCGCTCGATCTCACCCGCATGCTCTCTGCGCCGGTCGATGGCGTGCGCGCGTGGGCCGGGCAGCGCAACGTCCGCCCGCAAACGGACACGCCCATGGACGACAACTGGCTGGAACCCGCGCTCGCCGCTGCGCGTGAAGGCAAGCCCTTCTCCGTGAGCGGTGAAATCACGAACAGTGACCGTGCCGTCGGCGCGCGTATTGCAGGCCAGCTCGCTCTGGAGCGGCTGCACCACCGCGACCCAGTGGCGCCTATCGACATCGAGCTGCAGGGCGTCGCCGGTCAGTCGTTCGGCGCTTTCGCGGTTCCAGGCATGCGTCTCGTCTTCGAAGGGCTGGCCAACGATTTCGTCGGCAAGAGCCTCAGCGGCGGCGAGATCGTGCTTCGCGCCGAGGGCGATGCTGCGCGTGAGAGCTCGCATCACGTCCTTCTCGGCAATGTAGCGCTGTATGGCGCCACAGCGGGCCGCCTCCTTGCCGCTGGCCGTGCTGGCGAGCGTTTCGCCGTGCGCAACTCCGGCGCCACCGCCGTCGTCGAAGGCGTGGGCGACCACGGCTGCGAATACATGACCGGCGGAGCCGTTCTCGTGCTGGGTCGTGCCGGCCAGAACTTTGGCGCCGGCATGACCGGCGGCGTCGCATGGGTGCTCGATGAGGACGGCAGCTTTGTCAGCGAGCAGCGCTACCATCCCGATTTCCTCCAGGCATCATCGCTTGCCGATGATCCGGAGTCCGCAGCCCAGGTCTATGAGTTGCTGAGCCTGCACGCGGCGAGCGCGCGTAGTCAGCGCGCCGAGGTGCTGCTGGTGGACTGGGAAGCCACGCAGCGCACGCTGGTGAAGCTGACACCTCGGCCCCAGGCCTGATCGGCGGCCGGTTTCAGTGGGCCATCGCCGCAGCCGGACGGAGCGTCTGGATGGCTGCGGTCAACTCGTCAGCAAGCCGCGACTTGAGCGCATCGTCAAGTGGACGCTTCGACTCTGTCAGGTAGAAGACGTCCACAGCCAGCTCACCTTCCGTGTCGATGAGCGCGACGCGGATGTCGCAGCCCAGCGTCGCGATCACAGAGGCAATCGTGCGCAGCAGGCCCGGCCCATCCTGCGCCACCACCTGCATCACCGTGCTTGCGCTCGAAGCGGTGTCGTCGAAGGAGATGCGCGTTTCCACTCGCATCTTCACCGGCAGCATGTGCATGTGCCTCCGCGCCCGCATCAATCCATCCACGGACGCCCGCTTCGTCACGGCGTCCATCAGTTTCTGCGTAAACCGGCCAAACTCCGACGGGTTCAGCTCCAGCGTGCCAAAGGAATCTGCAAAGAGGAAGCTGTCCACCACGACCCCTGCATCGTTCGCGAAGGCCTCCGCCTTCACGATGTTCATGCCTAGCGCGGAGAGTGTACCTGCCACATCGGCAAAAAGCATCGGACGGTCCTTCGCGATCAGCACAAGCTCGAAAAGGTGTCTCGTTCTGCGCAGGGAAAGCTGTGCCGGTTGCACCTCTAGGTGGCTCGACATCTCGAGGTGCGCGCGAATCTGCTCCGGCAACCGTGTCTGCACGTAGCGCTGCGGCAGTCCTTCGAGAAAGCGCTGCATCTGCTCCTTTCGGTCCGGCACCAGCGCGGTAATGCGCCGCAGCAGCGCGGGGTCCACGGAGGCGTGGTAGCGCTCCTCATCCACGTTGCGGTCCATCCAGTTCGAGGTCGCGATGAAGAGCTGCCACAGGTTCTCCGCCTTCCACGGCGTCAGCGCCTCTGGATTTACCGCGCGCACATCGGCATACGTCATCAGGCAAAGCATGCGCAGACGCATCGGCGTCGCGACCTTTTCCGCCAGTGCGCGCAGCGTCTCCGGATCGAAGATGTCGCGACGCATCGCTGTAGACATCGCAAGATGATCCCGCACCAGCGCCAGGACGATCTCGCGTTCCTCGCTCTCGAACTCCAGCCGGTCCAGCACCGCCTCCGCCAGTTCGCCGCTCTGCGTCGTATGGTCGCCGCTCCGGCTGGCTTTCCCGGTGTCATGCAGCAGCAGCGCCAGCAGCAGTAGCTCCAGCCGGTCGATCTCCTCGAGCAGTCCCGAAAAGCGCCGTTCCCAGTCTTGCGCGGCGTCGCGCAGCGCATGCACATTCTCAATTGTCAGAAAGGTGTGTTCATCTACGGTGTAGCGGTGATAGGAGTCGCGGATCACCAGCGCGTCGATACCGTGAAACTCCGGCACCAGCATCTCTAGGACGCCCAGCGTGTGCATCGTGCGCAGCGACTGCGCGGCGTGGCGTCCCAGCAGGATGCGCTGCAGTCCTGCGCGAAGAAACGGCCCCTCCGGCAGGTGTAGGTTCAACAGCGGCAGCGCATCGCTGATGGCGGACTCCGCACGCGTTGTAAGCCGCGAGCCCTGCTCCGCGATCTCTGCGAAGACACGCAGCATGGACTCAGGATCGAAATTCGTCTCCTCGTCCTCCAGATCGATGCGCCCATCCGCCAGCACAAAGGCCGTTCCCTCAATCGCGACCTTGCGCCGCCGCCGCGCGAAGAATGGGCGCGGAACAGCCGGCTGCTCCAGCAGCGGAGCCACGCTGCGCGAGATTGTGCGCGCATGCCGGTAGTAAGTGCGCATCCAGTACGCGGGATCCGCAGTGCCGCCGGTTTCGAGACCGATGCTTTTCGCGCCGGCTTCGTCCTGCGCATGCCAGCTGAGGATGTTGTCATCGCGGTGTGCACGCAGGTGCAAGAAACAGCGCGTCGCCGTCAGGAACTCGACTGCGGCCTGCACTTCGGGTTCCGGCGCCAGATCTCCGCTGCTCGGCCACGACTTTGTATCGCGAATCCTGTTTAACGCTGCCCACCACTGTGCCGCATGGTGATCGCGCAGGCCGCCCGGCGCCTCCTTCACGTTGGGCTCCAGATGAAAGATGGTGCCGCCAAAGCGGGCGTACCGGTCAAAGAGCGCCTTTTGCAGCAGCCGCCGAATCGTCTCCGCCTCGCGCGCAATCAATGCCGGCAGCAGCTTCTCTGTCACCAGGGCATACGCCGCAAGGTCGCCACCCACGAGCCGCCGATCCAGCAGCGACAGCGTGAACTCAAAGTTCTCTGCGGTGAAGCGATCGCATTCGCGTACGTTCCGCGTGATGGTGCTCGCCCGCAGGCCGGTGTCCCACAGGGCCTGGCTGGCGTTGCGGATCAATTCGCGCGAGTTCGACTCCAGGCGTGCGTCCGGGCAAAGGAACATCAGATCGATGTCCGAATAAGGAAAGAGTTCGCGGCGTCCATAGCCGCCTGTCGCCACCAGAGCGATGGGCCGGGATGCGCCACCCAGCAGCGACCACAGCCCCGTAACTAGCGTGTCCACCAGCGATGCCCGACGTCGCAGGCAAGCTGCGCCGTCACCATTGCGTGCAAAGGAGGTGTCCAGGGCGGCGAACTCCGCGCGATAGTAGTCAGCGGCGGCGCTGATGGAAGCGAATGCCTGCGTCATCGCGTGACCTCCCGCTCGCGTGTAAGGCGTCCTGTGAGTATTCCTATGGCAGGAATGGCTTACAGTGCCGTTTCGCCGCGCTCGTCGTTGCGGATGCGGATCGCCTCGTCGATGCGCGACACAAAGATCTTCCCGTCGCCAATGTGGCCGGTGCGGGCCGTGGTGACGATCGCATTGATCACCTTCTCTACCGCTTCGTCGTGGACCACCAGCTCCAGCTTCACCTTTGGCAGCAAATCGACCGTGTACTCGCGGCCCCGGTAGAACTCAGTGTGGCCCTTCTGGCGGCCATGACCGCGCGCCTCCAGAACCGTCATGCCTTCAACACCAATCTCGATCAGCGCTTCCTTCACAGCGTCCAGACGAGACGGCTGGATGATGGCTTCAATCTTCTGCATGCATGCTCCTCACCTGGCGGCCCGCTTCAGGCCCAGTCGTATCCCTCTTCGCCATGTTGCGTAACGTCCATGCCTTCCATCTCGTCCTCTGGCGACATGCGCAACCCGATGAGGAGATCGACCACCTTCAGCAGCACCAGCGTGCCGACCACTGATAGCACAATCGCGATCAGGATGCCTACCGTCTGATTTCCAAGCTGACCCCAGTGCCCTTCGATGACGCCTACAGGCAGTGCGTTCCCGGCGGCATCCTTGTACACCGGATTGATGAGACTCGAAGCAAAGATGCCCGTCAGCAGCGCGCCCACCGTGCCGCCGATTCCATGGACGCCGAAGGCATCGAGCGAGTCGTCGTAACCGAACCGCTGCTTCACCACCGCAACCATGACGTAGCAGATCACGCCGGCAACCAATCCGATCAATAGCGACGACATCGGCTGCACAAAACCCGCCGCCGGGGTAATGGCAACCAGTCCGGCGACGGCACCGGAGATTCCGCCAAGCGCGCTCGGCTTACCCTGGCGGATCCATTCCGCCACTATCCAGCCGATCGCCGCCGATGCCGCACCCAGATGCGTGTTCACAAACGCGCTGGTCGCGAGCGGGCCGGAAGAGAGTGCCGACCCGGCATTGAACCCGAACCAGCCGACCCACAGCAGGCATGCACCGATAAAGCTCAGCACCACTGAATGCGGCGCCATCTTCACCGTGGGATAGCCCACGCGCTTGCCCAGATAGAGCGCGCAGACCAGCGCCGACATGCCGGAGGTGATGTGCACCACCGTGCCGCCAGCGAAGTCGAGGCATGGAAACTTGCCGCCCGAAGCATTCAGCAGGCCGCCCTGGCCCCACACCATGTGGGCCATCGGGTCATAGATGACGATCGACCACAGCACGGTAAACAGCACCATCGCGCTGAACTTCATGCGCTCCGCGAACGCGCCCGTGATCAAAGCCGGCGTGATGATGGCAAACATCATCTGGTAGATCATGTACGTCTGCGCGGGAAAAGCCGCGTAGGCGAGGTCGGGCGCGGTGCCGACTCCATGCAGGAAGAGATGGTGCAGACCGCCGAGAAAGCCCGTCCCCGCGTCGAACGCAAGGCTGTAACTGAACAGAGCCCAAGTCACCGAGATGATCGCCATCATGGCGAAGCTCTGCATCATGGTCCCAAGCACGTTTTTCTTGCGCACCAGGCCGCTGTAGAACAGCGCCAGTCCCGGCCCGGTCATCATCAGCACCAGCGCCGAACAGACCAGCATCCATGAGTTGTCCGCGGAATTCTTGGCATCCGCCACGGCCTGTTTCAACGCGGCGATCTCCGCCGCACTCGGCGCTCCCGCCTGCGCATGAGCCCACAATGGCAGCAACGCCACCCCCACCGCCACACCACAACACTTCACCAAAGAACGCATCCGGCTCCCTTCGAGCAGAAGTTGAGTCTGGGCGCCGGACTACGCAGGGAGTACGGCAGATGATGCTCATCGACCAGTTACAACACGACACGAGAACCCACCAGGAGACAACTCACCGGATGCGACTGGGATCGCGGTGTAGAGAAAAATGTGGGGTTGCTCCTACTCTGTCACATTTCGCCCCCAGCGCAAAGCCCTGTCTGTTGCCATTGCGTACAGCCATTGTGCGCGGCCCACTCGGCAACTCTGCACACATTTGGTTGCACCCTCCATCCGGCTCCAGGCATGCACAGCACCCCTCAAGCTTCTCGAGAGCATCGCTCGAACGGAAGCACTCTGCTGGTACCGTAACCGAGGAGCACGACCCCCTTTGCCGCATCTCGCCGTCGCCTTCATCTGGATACTCTCGCTCAGCAGCATTCTGCTTATGCTCCTCCGTCCGCGTGGTATCGCGGAGGCATGGTGGATCGGCGGCGGTGCGCTTCTGCTTGTGCTCACGCGGCTTCTGCCGATCGCAGGCGCGGTGCATGCCATCCGCGAAGGTCTGGACGTCTATCTCTTTCTTATCGGCATGATGCTGCTGGCCGAGACAGCGCGTCAGGAGGGCGTCTTCGATTGGGTCGCAGGTATTGCCGTGAGCCATGCGCGTGGATCGGCGGCCCGGCTCTTTCTGCTCATCTATGTTGCCGGCACAATCGTGACAATCTTTCTCTCGAACGATGCGACCGCAGTCGTACTCACCCCGGCAGTTCTCGCAGCGGTCCAGCGGGCCAGAGTGCGGCCGCGACCCTATCTGCTCATCTGCGCGTTTATCGCCAACGCTGCGAGCTTTGTCCTGCCCATCTCAAACCCCGCCAACCTGGTGATCTTCAACGCCGAAATGCCGCCGCTACCGCAATGGCTGCGCGTATTCCTCTTGCCGTCGGTTGCGTCCATCCTGGTGACATACTTCATCTTGTACTTTATTTATCGTCCACAACTAGAAGATTATAGTGATGAGTTATCCCCTAATAGGTCCTTGTCGCGCGCTGGTAAGGCGGCGCTCGCTGGCATTCTCATTTCTGCCGCCGTTCTCCTGGTGGCCTCTGGCCTGGGATGGCAGCTCGGAGCCCCCACGTGCGCGGTCGGCGTGCTGGCGGTTCTCCTGGTCAGCC
>DASZGZ010000082.1:0-23603 GCA_035938355.1 Acidobacteriaceae bacterium | reverse complement strand
GGACGGCCGCTCTGGTACTGATGCAGACCGGAGACGGACCAGCCACCCACCACCTTATCGACCACGCCGTTGTGATTCAGGAAGCGCTTGCCGTGACCGAGAGGCAGCTCATAGGTGTAGCTGAGCGAGACGACGTGCGGGATGTCGGAACTGGTCACAGCGCGCTCCCCTTTTGGATTGTAGTAATCCTGCGCAAAGGAGCCAGCATAGATTGCATTTTCGGCGCCGGCGGTAGGACCGTCGTTGGAGTCCACACTGCCGATGGTTTTCGCGAAGGTGTAGGAGAGCAGGAAAGTCAAACCGTTGGTGTAGCGCTTTTGCAGGCTGCTCTGCAAGGCGTTGTAGGAGACGCTGCCGATGGGGTTCAGCGGATTATCGACATCCCCATATTGTGGATAGGGACGCAGCGCCTGACCGGCAGTGGCACCGGAACCAAACGCGTCCGTGAAGCCGGGCCAGGGATTGTTGATGCCTGCTGCCTGCACGCGCGGATCGTCGATGGGCAGTGCGAAGAAGGCACTGATCGGCAGTCCGGCAGCAGCGGCGGCCGGCGTGTACTTGGCGATGGTGGCGGGTGTGATCTGATTTGGCTTGGACCAGACGCCGAGATGATAGGTGTGCATGCCGACGTAGCCGATGCTGCCGACGATGCTTGAGGAATACTGATGCTGCATCTGGAAGCTCCAGTACATTTGCGCTGGTGGCTCGCCGGATTTGGGGTAGATCAGCGGAGGATTGTCGTTGCCGACGAGCAGCCCCGGATCAAGCGTAGCGCCGCTGATGGAGGCAGGTGGGAATCTGCTGTCCCAGTAGTAGGCAGGCGAGCCGACATAATCCGATGCGCGATTGGCAGTCGCGAGACCCGCGAAGCCGAGCGCGTATTCCCCGCTGCCGATTCCATTTTCCAGGTTGTCGTTGCCGACCGGCCGGGTGATGGCAAAGCCGCCGCGGAAGGAGGTGCGCTGATCTGCACCGGGAGAGTATGCAAAACCGATGCGGGGCTGAATGCCCTTCCAGTCGATGTTGCCAATGCGTGTCTGCCCGTTGCGGCCCGCTCCCTTGCCATAGAAGGTGAAGGCGCCGGGGAGCCCGCCAGCGGCAGGGTTGGGTAACGTCGGATCCATGGTGGAGACGTTGCTGTGCGCCTCGGTGCGGGGTACCTGGACGTCGTAGCGCAGTCCGAGGTTCAAGGTGAGATTCGGACGAACGCGCCAGTCATCCTGCGCGAAGCCGCCGATCTGCCACCAGCGGTAGTTCTGTGTCGCGGGATAGTCGAAGCGTGTGAAGTCCATGCCGCCGAAGAGGAAGCTGGCAGCGGCGTTGCCGGTGCCTACCGGAATGGGCACAGAAGTGTTGCCGACAAAGCCGGTTCCGTTGAGCGCGGTTTCGGAGGGCTCAAAGGTGAAGGAGCCGGTAGGAATGCCCTCCTCGTTGCGCTGCAGCCAGCGACCCTCACCACCCAAGGTGAAGGTGTGACGGCCACGGACCATGGTCACGTTGTCGTTGAGGATGTAGCGATTCTCGGTATCCGAAGCGGCGTTGGTGGAGCCGATGCCGTTCTGCGCGGTACCAATGCCGATAGCCGGATAAGGGCTATTGGGATCGAGCGGCGGCAGACCGGTGATGCCCAGGGCGGCGAGCCCAGGGCCGGGCTGCAGCGGTCCGTTGAAGCCGGTGTCGCGGAGGAAGCCGATGTTGAGGTTATTCAGCAGCGTGGGCGAATGTGTGTAGTTGTAGCTGAGGCGAATCTGCAGAGTGGGCGTGTTGTTTTCGTTGGCATCGAGAAGATTCAGAGTGCCGTTCGTGTCATTGGTGTAGCCGCCCTGGAAGATGCTGCCCGACAGAGCGTGCTTGTCGTTGATGTGCTCGTCGATCTTCACGACGGTGCGATGCTCATCGATCTTGTTGGTCTGCAGACGAAGGAAGTTGTCATTGATGGCGTTGCTGTTGGCCGTCGGAAAACTCTGCAGAATGGTTTGAGAGACTGTGCTGAGACCTGAGAAGTTTGCGGGAACAACGTTGCCGGGGAAGGGGTCACGCACCTGATAGGGCTGGCCATCCGGTCCGGTGACGGTGTGGACCGAGAAGGGATTGTAGACCTGGCCATTCAGGATAGGGCGCCCTGCCGGGTCGTTGATGGGAGCACCGGTCGCGTCGGTGAGCGGCCCACCTAACACCGGGGCAAAGTTGCCAGTGCGGAAGGCATTGGGGAAGGTCGTCAGCGCGGCATTGAGCGAACTTGGCCGGTAGCTGAAGCCGGTGTAGTCGACAAAGAAAAAGGTCTTGTCGCGGCCGTTGTAGACCTTAGGAATCCAGACCGGGCCGCCGAAGGTTCCGCCGTACTCGTTCTGCTTGAGCGGCGACTTGGGCTGACCGAGCTTGTTGTTGTCATAACCGTTCGCATCCAGAGCATCGTTCTGCAGATTCTCAAAGAGGCTGCCGTGGAAGGCATTGGTGCCGGAGTTGAAGGCGAAGGCCACGACACCGCTGGAGAAGCCGTACTGGGCGCTCTGATTGTTATTGATGAGCTTGAACTGACCGATAGCGTCGACCGGAGGATGGTTCTGGCTGATATCGCCGGAGAGCTCGGTATTCACGATGGGGATGCCGTCGACGAAGACTTCATTGGAGTAGCTGACCGAGCCGCTGATGTGCAGGCGGTAGTCGGGAGTGCCGCCGGGCGTGGAACCTGCAACGCCAGGCGTGAGCAGGACGAAGTTCAGCGGATTGCGCATGTCGCCGCTGAGCGAGAGAGGCAGGTTTTTGATCTCTTCCGGGGTGATGGTGGTGCCAATGTCTGAAGTCTGCGTATCAACGCTTGCGGACGCAGCGGAAACCGTGACCGTCTGCTGCACTCCGCCGGGATGGAGGATCACGGTGATGGCGACGGTGCTGCCGACTCCCACCACGATATGCTGCTGCACGGAGGTGTCGAAGCCCGTTGCCTCAGCGGTGACAGAGTAGAGGCCGGGTGCGAGATTCAGGAAGCTGAACTCACCGGACGAGCTGGACTCCGCGCTTGCGGAGACCCCCGTCGCTTCGTTCTTCAGCGTGATCTTCGCACCGGGAACACTGGCGCTCTTTGTGTCCTCAGCTTGCCCTTTGATGCCGCCGCGATCCACTTGAGCATAGAGGCAAACTGGCGAAATCATTGTGGTCATCACGGCTGCGAAGAGCACACCCAGCAGGCACTTCATCCATTTCATCTTCGGCGCTCCCTTGAAATCACCATTAGTGGTCGTCCGATATTTAAACCTTTAACTCGGATCGGCGATGAGTTGAACATGTCGACACAAACGCTGTCAACAGATTTTCAAGCCGCGTTTACCCGGACGAAACAAGCCTCTCTGGCGAGTCGCCGACCTATCGTGCCGATCCGTGCCGAATCGGGCCGAGACCAGCACGCGCTGTGTCTTCCATCCTGACTGCGCCAGCGCCACCGCGAGCTTCCATGAGAGATTGCAAACCGGTCAAGCCGTCAGACCGCCCGTGCCGAGACCGCGACGGGGAAATGCACGAGGTCACGTGCGTGCAGTCGTTATGCGGTCAACAGCGCAGCAACGCCCTTGTTGGCATCGGGCATGGCGGTTCGGATTTGGGATGGGCATGCGAAGAGAGCTTCGTCGCTTTTCCGGCTCACCGCCGGAGTTCGGGTGGTACCAGTCCACCTATAGTGATGTCGATCATCCGAAAAGAATGGTCTATTGCCCGATAAGACTGACGGCGATCTGGAGACAATCGACCGTCGATGCTGAAGGGTGACGCTAGCGATGAATCTGCGCGCAGAGTTCCCGTTCGGGTGCTTCCCGAGAGGGAAAAATTAAAGGTTTTAAGAGAATCGATTGCCTGTTCACACTTCCCTGCCCTGCATCACTGTCAGCCCAGTGCTGTCAGGCCCAACGCAGTCAGATGAGGTTCAGTTCCCGCTTCGCTTCGATGAACTTATCGATAGCAAACTGGATCTCTTCGCGGGTGTGTGCGGCGGATATCTGCGTTCGGATGCGCGCTTTGCCCTGGGGCACAACCGGGTACGAGAAGGCCACTACATATACGCCCTTGCTGAGCAGAAGCTCCGCTACCTTTGCCGCCACCACCGCATCGCCGAACATGACAGGCACAATAGGATGCTCACCGGGCAGGACGTTGAAGCCGGCACTGGTCATCTGCGCGCGGAAGTAATGGGTGTTCTCGCGCAGCCGCTCCCTGAGCTCGGAGGAGAGCGCGACCAGGTCCAGCACCTTCAGCGACGCGGCAACGATGGGCGGCGCCACGGAATTCGAGAAGAGATAGGGACGGGAGCGCTGGCGAAGCAGATCGATAATCTCCTTGCGGCCGCTGGTGTAGCCGCCGCTGGCGCCGCCGAGGGCCTTGCCCAGGGTTCCGGTCAGGATGTCGATCCGGCCCTCAACACCACATGCTTCGGGGGTTCCACGACCGTGTTCGCCGATGAAGCCGACCGCATGAGAGTCATCAACCATCACCAGCGCATCGTACTTCTCAGCAAGGTCACAGATTTTATCGAGCCGCGCGATGTAGCCATCCATCGAGAAGACGCCATCCGTCGCAATGAGCCGGTGACGCGCACCGCTGGCCTCCTTCAACTTCTCTTCGAGGTCCTGCATATCGCCGTTGCGATAGCGGAGACGGACGGCCTTCGAGAGCCGCACTCCATCAATAATGGAGGCGTGATTCAGCTCATCGGAGATGATGGCGTCCTCGGCCTCCATCAGCGTCTCGAAGAGGCCGCCATTCGCATCGAAACACGAGCTGTACAGAATGGTGTCATCCATGCCGAGGAAGGTGCTCAGACGATCCTCGAGCTGCTTATGGATGGACTGGGTGCCGCAGATAAAACGCACACTGGCCAGGCCGTATCCCCACTCCCGCAACGCCTGCTGCGCTGCCTCGACGACGTCGGGATGATTCGCCAGCCCCAGATAGTTGTTCGCGCAGAGATTCAGCACCGGGTTAGGCGATGCGGCACCATCCGCAACGGAGACCAGCGGCTGCTGCGGCCCGGCGATGACGCGCTCACGCTTGTACAGACCTGCGTTCTGAATTCCGGCCAGTTTTTCCTGAAGATACTGCTGCATGGTTCCGTACATCTTGCCAATCACCTCTGGGCGAAAACTTTCGCATGCTCCGCGTGGGTCAATCTTACCGGGTCATGCGTATGATGAGATCGGGTAACTCTCCTGACGCAGTCCCGCTTCAGCCTATGGAGTTGAGATAGCCGCATGGTGAATCTGCTGGCAGCAATCGGTCTGGGATTTGTTCTCGGCATGCGCCATGCGACGGACCCCGATCACGTCATCGCTGTTTCCACGATTGTCAGCCGGCAGCGCAGCATCCGGCAGGCCGCGGCTATTGGTGTCCTCTGGGGCATCGGACACACCATCACCATCTTCTGCGTCGGCGCCGCCATTATTTTGTTCAACGTGGTGATTCCGCCGCGTATCGGCCTCACCATGGAGCTGGCGGTCGGCCTGATGCTGATTCTGCTCGGCATCTTCAATCTGACCGGTATAACCCGACGCATCACGCACCGGTATACACCAGACCACAGCCATGGCGCCGTCGTGCACTCGCATCGTCACGAGCACGATGGCACCGTCCACGAACACATTCACGGCCACAGCCCGGAGGTACACATGCACCTGGGCGCGGAGGACGATGCCGGCCGAGAGCAGAAGCCCCTAGGCGTCTTTCAGGCAGCGTTACGGAAGCTTGGGCTCTACCAGTTTCTTCGCCCGTTGGCGGTGGGGCTGGTGCATGGGCTTGCAGGCTCAGCCGCGGTCGCCCTGCTGGTGCTCGCGGAGATTCGCGACCCTCGCTGGGCCATCGCCTATCTTCTGATCTTCGGTCTTGGCACCATCGCCGGCATGATGGTGATCACCATGATGATTGGCGCGCCATTCGCTTACACGCGCGGGCGCTTTGCTCCTTTCAATCGCAGTCTCGGGATCGCGTCAGGTTTGCTGAGCATTGCCTTCGGGCTGTTCATCACCTTCCAGATCGCCATCACAGACGGGCTCTTCGCTATACATCCTCACTGGACGCCGCACTAGACGAATGTCAGCCAAAAACAATGTGAAGTCGCAACCAGGTGACCCCGAAGAGAAACACTCTTATGCCACGCCTGCGCTCGAAAAGGGCCTGGACGTCATCGAGCTGCTCGCGCACCAGCCGGGCGGGCTCACCAAGAGTGAGATCTCGCGTGAGCTCAAGCGGACCGTCTCCGAGATATTTCGCATGCTGCTCTGCCTGGAGCGCCGCGGCTATATCGCGCAGACGGACGGCGAACGGTACGCGCTCACGCTGAAGCTCTTCAAGCTGGTGCAGGAGCATCCGCCTACAGAGCGGCTCATCACCGAAGCCCTCCCGGTGATGCATCAGGTCGCGCATGAGACGCAGCAGTCGTGCCACCTGGGCATCATTGAAGGCGCGGAGGTGGCGATCCTTGCCCAGGTAAATGCGCCCACCACCGTCGGCTTCTATGTAAAGCTCGGCTCATCGGTGGAGCTCATGGAGGCCAGCACGGGCTATGTGATCCTTGCGCATCAGGATGATGAGCATCGTGCGCGGACCCTGGCTGAGTGGAGGCGCATCACGCGAAGCGAGCTGCCGTCGGATCTACCGGCGCATCTCGCCCGGATCCAGCGGCAGGGATATGAGTCACGCCCCAGTTACAAGGTGCGCGGCGTCACCAACATCAGCTATCCCGTCTTCGATGCGAGAGGATCGGCCATCGGAGCATTGACGGTGCCATACATCCAGCACATCGAGTCGATCGCCAATGCTGCCCAGGTAGGTGCGAGCCTGAAGAAGGCCGCGCGAGAGATCACCGCGGCGATCGGCGGAAGAACACCCGGCAAGCGCCAGGGGCACGCGCACCCGCCTAAAAAGTAGGGAACAAAAGATCCGCGGGAACAGAACAGGGTTGTTCTGTTCCCGCGGAGGGAGAGCCTTTAGAAGGCGTACTTCAGGGAGAGCTGGAAGAATCGCGCATCCGGCGTGTTGCTCTGGAAGAACTTCGGGCCGGTGATGTTGCCTCCGTTGTTGTTGATGCCGCTGTTCGGATTGCCCAACGTTGGGTGGTTCAGCACGTTGAAGCCATCCGCGCGGAACTGCAGATACTGCTCCCGCCAGGTGGGGAAGCTTTTGAATAGCGACATATTCACCTGGTAGTAGCCGGGCCCGTAGACGTTGTTCGACCGTCCGCCGAGGAAAGCGATAGCAGTCTGCTGATCGGTGATGACCGACGGATACCCGTTTGTACCAATCAGGTTGCCGGGCAGCGGGTTGCGGAAGGCGCAGGGGTTGAACCAGTTCGCCTTGGTTCTGGTCTTCGGCGCGCACGTCACGTCGGGGTTCGACGGATCGGGCGTACCGCCGGCACCAAACGGATCGCGGACCAGAATAGCCCTGGCGCTGCCATTGGATGCCGTGCTGATGTTCGGCGACACGGTAAACGGAGTGCCGGTCTGCGCAGCGAAGGTCAAACTGGACGACCAGCCGCCGACCGTCTCATCGACCAGCCGCGAGTTGTTGAGGAAGGTCTTTCCCTTCCCGACCGGCAGCTCGTAGTTGCCGTTGAAGGTGAAGCGGTGGCGGACGTCATAGACCGAGTTGGTGAATTCGTCGATGAACGGGATCAGCGCCAGGTTGCGATCGCCGATTGCGGTGAAATTGCCGGCCGCGTCGCTTGCGTCATCCAGCGCGTGCGCCCAGGTGTAAGTCGCCAGGAAGGACAAGCCGTGAGAGTAGCGCTTCTCTATCTTGCCCTGCAGCGAGTTATAGGTACTTACGCCGGCGTAGTGTATCTGGCCGATTCCCCCAAGATCCGGGAAGGGTTGGTATGGATTGGTATTGGTGCCGGGAGCAAAAAGGCCCGGAGGTGTGTTGGGCGCGCCGTAAAGGGAGAGGTGACGCGACACGTTGCCGACATAGCTGAGCGTGGCCGCCATGTTATTGGACAGCGCCTGCTGCAGCGACATGCTGTAGTTCATGGTGTACGGCGTCTTGATATTGACATCCGTTGCGTGGAAGCTCGGGAAGGAGACGAAGTTCTGGAAACCACCGCTGACCTGCGGCGCCAGGCCGGTCTCAAGCGTAATGCCTTTGCTGCCGGCCAGCGAAGTGCAGTTGCCGACGGAGCACGTCGGGGAATAGAAGTTTGCCGAGTTAGAGAATGGGAAGTTCGCACCGATGTTGGTGTTTCCCTGGGCCATCAGACCGCCGTAGAAGATGCCGAAGCCGCCGCGAATCACCGTGTTCTGGTGCGCCTGATAAGCAAACCCGATGCGCGGAGCGAAGTTGGTGTTCTGCGCATTCGCAAGTCTCTCGTTGTCGGAGTACTGCACCGAGACGTTGTCCTTGGCAAGCGTACTGAGGAATGAGGCGCCAAGGTCGACGTTCTTCGCCTTGGTGGGAAGCTGATAGATACCAGAGCCGGTGCCGATGCCGAGCGGACCAGTCGTGATGAAGTTACCCTGCAGCCCGCCGATCTCCTTATAGGGTTGGTAGTAGTCGTAGCGGACGCCGAGATTCAGCGTCAGCTTTGGATTCACCTTCCAGTCATCCTCAGCGTAAGCGGAGTCATACCACTGCGCATCGCGGATGTTAGGCGCGTTCGCAATGTCCGCAAAGCTCGATTGGTTGGCAAGAAAATCCGCGACGCCGCTGCCGGTAAAGCTCTGACCCGGAACACCGGTGAACTGGCCGTTGAAGTAGTACTGCCCGAGGGATGCCGGCGCGTACAGATAGGAGAAACGAACCGACTGGAATGACACGCCGAACTTGAGCGAGTGGTTGCCGAGGATCTTGGTCACGTTGTCCAGGATCTGGTAGACGTTCTGGGTTTCGTTGTTGGTGCCAACCGAACCCCACTGCTGGATATCGCCGTTGGGGAAGTAGCCGAGTGGCAGGCCGTACTGGCCGGGGCCGAGGCTGGGCACCCCGCCCAATCCCAGAGAGGAAGCGATCGTCGGGTTGTCGGCATTCGCCTGCTTGTACGCGGAATGGTTCCAGTTGTAGCCGAAGCGGAATTCATTGGTCAGCGTGGGAGTGAAGATGTGCGTCTCGCTGAGCATGAAGTTCTGCGAGAAGATGAAGTCCCGCTCGCCGCCGTATCCGCTGCCATCCAGGATCGGCCCAAGCGGAAGAGCGTTCAGGATGATGTCGTGCAGGTAGCTGTAACGCGCATAGGTCTGGTCCTTGGCGCTGATATTCCAGTCCAGCCGCTGGTCCCACTGGATCGTATCGTCAGCCTTTGACACGTTCTCGATCAGGTTGCTGTAGGTTTTACCGCCGTTGGCATTCGGCGCCGGATACATATTCAGGATCTTCTGCGCGACAGGATTGATCTGGTTGGCGCAGAAGACGTTCGCCTGGCCGTTACATGCGAGCGGCCGTGTTGGGTCGCCCGAATTCGGCTGATAGAGGGTGACCGGCTGGGACTGGCCGGTGAGATTGGTATTGAGCAGCTCGGAGAAGTTGCCCTGCCTCTCCAGCGCCGTCGGCACGTTCAGAACGTTGGTCTGCCCGATCGAGATGCGGTTCGCCTCGATATCCCCGAAGTAGAACAGCTTGTTCTTCAAGATGGGAAAACCGAGGGTCGCGCCAAACTGGTTCTGGTGATACGGCGGAACAGTCAGCGCGTTCCAGTTGGTGGCATCCAGATTGGTGTTGCGGAAGTACTCCCACAGGTCGCCGTGGATCTGGTTGGTGCCGGACTTGATGCTGGCGTTCATCACCGCGCCGGCGGAGTGCCCGAACTCCGCGCTGAAGTTGCTGGTTTGCAGATTGAATTCCGCCAGAGCATCCGGCGGAGGACGCATCACGAAGCTTGATCCGTTCAGGAAATCGACCAGGTTGGTGTTGTTGTCCACTCCGTCCAGGATGAAGTTGTTCTGCTCCGCGCGCTGGCCGTTGGCTACGAAGTCGCCGCTGCCGCTGCCGCGCGTGTTTCCGAATGGCGGCGCGACCCCCGCCGTCAATTGCGCGATGTACACCCAGTTTCTTCCATTGAGGGGCGTGTCATTGATCGTCTTGGTGTCGATCACCTGCCCTACCGCGCTGGACTGCGTCTGCAGCAGCGCGACCGCGCCCGTCACCGTGACCGTCTGTGAGACCTGGCCCGGAGTAAGCGCGAGATTGACCTGCAGCCGCTGCTGCACGTCCACGTGGATGTTCTGCCGCGTGGTGGTCTGGAAGCCCGGCGCCGACGCGCTCACGGAGTAGTTGCCGATCTTGATCGGCGAGAAGGTGAAGTTGCCGCTGCCGTTGGACCTGCTCTGCAGTGTCAGTCCGGTGTCCGTGGCGCTAAGTGTCACCTGGGCGCCAGGAACGATCGCGCCCGTATTGTCAGTCACCGTTCCTGTCATCGCGCCCTGGTCTACCTGTGCGGTCGCTGTACCAGTAACAAGCAGCAGGCACACGCACACCAGCCACCACGCACGTCGTTGCGCTGTCTCAAGAATTGTTTGCATCTGTTGGCCTTCCATCAAGTGGGGATTTGCGCAGAGAAGATTGCCGGCTCGCGGCATCTCTGTTTCGAACGGACCCTTGGTTTGAGCACTCATCCGGCCGGAGTCGACCGGGCTGATTTTGGGGGAGCCTTCCATACTCATCGGATCGTTTTCTTTACTGATGAACTTCGAATTTCATATGTCAAACGGTGCAACGCTACGCCTTGAATGTAAGCGTTGTCAATGTGCTTTCTAGGCAACCGTGTATCTCTGCCTACCGGCCGCTCTGCGGGATTGATATCGCGTCTTCCCGCCTCCGGCCTAAGTGCCGATAATTGGCGCGGTTAGCGCGACCGCCCTCCCGTTCCCGGACGGCCTGCAAAGTTCAGATAAGTGCTTAGATAACTCCGTTGGCAAATGTGCTTTTCCCACCTGCAGCATGGGTGAGCCTCGAAAAAAGAGCGCGGATCAGGCGAGAGAGTGTTGCCATCAGTCCTTCAGGTCGGTCGAGGCGCCGGCCTCCTGCGGAGTGCGGTAGCGTCCACCTTCGAGCTCCGCAGGAATGGCAAAGTGCGAGCGCAGATGGGGAATGTGCTCCAGGAAGAGCGGCTCGTTCCCCACCGCGATGTGCAGGAACAAGACCAGGTGCTGATGGATCTGCCCCATGTCTCCGACGTGCGGCACAACGGGCAGGCCGAATTTTTTCGCCAGCAGGCCCACCGCGATGAACTCGCTCACTCCAGCCAGTCGCGTACAGTCCGCCTGCACATAGTGCACCGCGTGCGACTCGAAGAAGTTCTTGAAGACCACGCGATTGGGAATGTGTTCACCGCAGGCGATCTTTACCGGCGCGATCTCGCGCGCCAGCGCCGTATGCGCCAGCGTGTCGTCGGGATGGGTCGGCTCTTCGATCCAGAGCGGCTTCAGCTTCGACAGCTCTTTGCACATCTCGCGTGCCGACGGCAGCGTCCACTGCTGGTTCGCGTCGAACATGATCGTGCCCCGCTCGCCGGCACACTCACGCAGCATCGCCGCTCGGCGCAGATCGCGCGCCCGGTCGGCGGAGCCCACCTTCAGCTTGAATGCGCTGAAGCCGCTGTCGATGGCCCGTTTCGTCAGCTCGCGGACTTTGTCATCGTCATAGCTCATCCAGCCGACGGAGGTGTCGTAGCCGGGATAGCCCTGCCGCAGGATGGCGGAGCGTTCCGCGCGTGCCGGCAGCTCTTGCCGCAGCATTTCGATCGCAGCGCTTTGGTCCAGCAGCTCCTCGAGATAGCTGAGATCCAGCGACGCCACCAACTGCTCCGGCGTGAGGTCGAGCAGCAACTGCCACAGCGGCACGCCACGGCTCTTTGCCCACAGATCGAAACAGGCGTTCGTAATAGACGCCAGCGCCAGGTGCACCACGCCCTTATGTGGTCCGAGCCAGCGAAGCATGGGATCATTCGCGAGCTCGCGGGCGGTGCGGCCAAAGTTCGCCATCAGCTCGTCGATCGGTTTGCCTTTGAGCGGCCGCGCCAGCATCTCGATGGCTTCACACACCAGCTTGTTGCCTTCGCCAAGCGTGAGCGCGAATCCGGTCCCGCTGATCTTACCGCCGCCAGCGTGGAGCTGCGTTACGGCCAGACAGTATTCGGGGTCGGTGTGCACGGCATCGCTGCCCGCGCCCGGCGGCAAGGGATAGCGCACATCGGAAATCGTTATCCGATCGATGGAATCAAGCGCCATGTATCTCCTTTCTGGATCGTCTGCTCTGCACATCGATGGCGACGGCTCGAATCACTCCGTCGCGCGGGTATTCTTCCGTTTGGAACGCTGCGGCGTTTTCTCCCAGTTGCTGTACGCCGTCTCTGCAAAGCGGGCCATGGCGCGGCGAATATACTGCTCCGCGATTTCGCCTTCACCGTCGCGAACCAGGTCTGCAATGCGCTGGTGCGCCTCCAGATCGCGATCCCACGCAGATGTGTCCTGCCCGCTGGCGATCACACGGATACGCGCGAAGGCGAAAAATGGCAGCAAGACGCGGCTCGCATGCTCAACCAGGTGAGGATTGCCGGAAAGCCTGCACAGCTCCAGATGAAATTCACGGTCTGCATCCACCAGGTCGGCAGTGCGATTTTTCTTCGACGCACGCCGCATCGCATCCACCGTTTCCTGCAGCTTCCCTGCATCGGCGCGCCGCGCCGCAGCCAGTCGCGCGGCCAATCCCTCCACAGCACCGCGAAGCTCATAGAGTTGCAGAACATCCTGCTCGTGCAAATACACCACGCGCGCGCTGCGCCCGGCGACCTTGGTGACGAAGCCTTCCTGCGCCAGCAGGTTGATCGCCTCGCGGATCGATCCCTGCGCCACACCGAGTTTTCTGCCCCATGTGCCCTCGATGATCCGTACCCCGGGCAGCAGCGCCCCGCTGCCGATCTCGTCGCGCAGACGATTCGCGAGGGCTGACTTCACGAGTGAATCGGCGGATGTTTTGAGCTTTTTCGTCTTGGCCATGGGTGCTTAGCTGGCGTCTGCGAGAGAGTACCTTCAGCAATCGCTGCAGGTCAATGCACAATAAGCACTCAAATGCCCCAGAAACGCTTCTGTGCCATCATTCTCATCATGCGGCGTTATGGAATGATCATCCGGTTGCGACCTGAGGCCGAAGCGGCCTATCGGCAGCATCACCAGGCGGTGTGGCCAGCCGTCCTCAACACCATTACGGCATGCAATATCCGCAACTACACCATCTTTCTGCGAGACGGCTGCCTCTTCGGATACTTCGAGTACGTCGGACAGGACTACGCCGCAGACATGCGCAGGATGGCCGCGGACCCAGCCACACAGCAGTGGTGGGCCATCATGGAGCCGATGCAGGAGCCCTTCGCGGATCGGCCTGAGGACGAGTGGTGGTCGCCTATGGAAGAAGTCTTCCACCATGACTAATCGCGGCTCCCTGAGCCGGATTTTTGGCACTCAGAGGCTGAAATTTTCGCCAACGCCCGGCAGACTTTCCTCCTCCACAGGCCTGTTGCTTGAACGCGGTCCACTTGACAGCGCTTACATCCGGCTCCTATCGTTCTCCCGATATGAGCGCTCAAGTGGACCGCCGGCATTTTTTGCGCTCAAGCCTGGCCGCCGCCTCTCTTCCCCTCCTCGGACGCATTGCAGTCGCTGCCACCGCGGCGGGGCATGATCCGCACAACGATTCGAAGATGGACGAGGACAGCCGAACGGCGTGGTTTCGCGCGGCAAAGTTCGACATGTTCATCCACTGGGGTCCGTACTCCGTGGCCAGCGTTGAG
This sequence comes from Acidobacteriaceae bacterium, assembly GCA_035938355.1. Taxonomy (GTDB): domain Bacteria; phylum Acidobacteriota; class Terriglobia; order Terriglobales; family Acidobacteriaceae; genus KBS-83. Next base: position 9,847 of record DASZGZ010000082.1, on the reverse strand, counting down.
GCTTCGTGGCCTATCATGCAACCAGGACAGTGGGGCATCACCGAAGCCGAATATCGCGCACTGCCGGCTCGCTTCAATCCGGTGCACTACGACCCGGACCACTTCATCGACCTGGCGCGCACCGCTGGTCAGAAGTACATGGTCTTCACCACCAAGCACCACGATGGCTTTTGCATGTTCGACTCCACATACACGAGCTATAAGATCACCAACACGCCGTACGGCAAGGACGTCGTCAAACAACTGGCTGACGCATGCGCCCGCCGCGCCATGCCGCTCGGCTTCTACTACTCGCCGCCGGACCTGAATCATCCGGGCTTTCGCGACACCAGCCGCCTCGCAAAAGAAAACTGGAATGGCCAGCCGGAACGGCCGGAGTGGTCCTCTTATTTGCAATACATGCAGTTACAGTTAACCGAGCTGCTCACCCGCTATGGCGACGTCCGGGACATCTGGTTCGACGGCCTCTACCATCAGGAGAAGTACGATGGAAGCCGCTTCCTCGATCTGATCCATCGCCTGCAGCCTGCCACCTTGGTCAACGATCGCATCGGCGTTCCGGGTGACTATGTCACGCCGGAGCAGTTCATCCCGCGCGCGATTCCGACGAAAGGCGTCGAAGTGCGCGGCGCCGATGCGAGCGTGCAGACAAACTTCCACGCAGGTGTCCCGTTACCGGCGGACTTCCAGCTCTGGGAGACCTGCATGACCATCAATGACACCTGGGCCTACAACGCGCACGATCATCACTTCAAATCGTCCACAGAGCTGATTCGCGGACTTGTTGAAGTTGCGAGCCGCGGCGGCAACTTCCTGCTCAACGTCGGCCCGCAGCCGGATGGCCTGATTCAACCTGAGTTTCAAGAGCGTCTGCGCGCCGTCGGCGACTGGATCACCGTCAACGGAGAATCCATCTACGAAACCACCTACGGTCCGATACAGGGACAGCCACCCTTTCGCATGACGGCAAAAGGTAGTGACCTCTTCATTCATGTCTTCGACTGGCCCTCAAATTCACTCATTGTCACTGACCTGCCCGCAAAGGTGCTCTCCGCGCGTCTTCTCGCCAACAACCAGCCGCTGCATTTTGAGCAAACTCCACACGAATTAACCATCACAGTGCCGCCGCAGGCGCCTGATTCCAGCGTGAGCGTCATCGCTCTCAGGACGCTCTAGGCCGATGCGCGCGCTGCAACCCTTGAATCACCGTTCGCTCGAGCGACGTTCCGAACGAACCAGAAGATCAGCCATGGAGTTTCCGCGATGAAATTTTTGTTCTCTTGCTCTGCATTGGTTGCCGGCATCTTTGCCCTCGAAGTCGTCCCCGCCTTTGCCCAAACGACGCCCCTCGATCTCGCCTCACCGGACCATCAGCTCATGCTCCACTTTGGCACCAAGCCTTCACCGGGCGCGCAAAGCGGCAAGCTCCTCTATTCGGCCACCTTCCGCGGCAAGCCGATCCTCGATGACTCCGCGCTCGGACTCGAACTTGCGGACCAGCCGGCCCTCGGATCGGATGTTCGCATCGTCGACAGCAATGCCGGCAGTGGCGTTGACGACTACTCACTGAGCAATCAGAAGGTCAGCAAGGTGCATGACGCGTACAACAGCCTCGTCATCCACGTGGAAGAGAACGCCGCCCGTCACCGCGCCATGACCATCGAAGCGCGTGCGTACAACGGTGGATTCGCCTTCCGCTATCTGCTTCCACAGCAGGACGGCATCCAACAACTGCGTCTGCGCAAGGAAGACACGGAGTTCCGCCTCAGCATGGATGCTACCGACTGGCTTCTCGCGTTGCCGAACTATCGCAGCAGTTATGAGAGCGAATACGTTCAGCTGCCCACCTCTGCACTCAGCAATCAGGGCGGCGTCTCCAGCCACTTCCTCATTGGCCTTCCGCTGCTCATCCATGAGCCCGGCGTGGCGTGGATGGATATCGTCGAGGCCGATCTTGAAGGCAGCACGTCGATGTACGTCACCAATCCATCGGGCAACTGGGCCGGCCACTGGTTCTCCGCGCTGCTCTCGCCGCGCCACGACAATGCCGACGTCGCCGTTGAAGCCACGCTTCCCTGGCACTCCGCGTGGCGCGTGGTCGAAGTTGCCGACGACCCAGGGCGCCTGGTCGAGTCCACTCTGCAATATGATCTCAGCCCGCCCAGCCGTGTCGCCGACACGAGCTGGATCCATCCGGGCAAGGCGTCGTGGAACTGGTGGGTCAACGATGCCGACCGCAACGGCACGCCCTCCTTCACGACCGACAACATGAAGTACTACGTCGACTTCGCCGCGCAATCCGGCTTCCCATACATGATGCTCGACGCGGGCTGGTCGGCGGGCCGCGACATCACGCACATGAACGGCAAGATCGATGTTCCTGAGCTCGCGCGTTACGCCGGCACCAAAAATGTGAAAGTGTGGATCTGGTGCTACTCCGAATCGGTGGCGCAGCAGATGCAGGAGGCGTTTCCGCTCTTTGAGAAGTGGGGCGTGGCCGGCGTCAAGATCGACTTCGTTAACCGCGACGATCAGCAGGGCATCCAGTGGTACTACGATGTCGCAAAACTCGCCGCCGAGCATCACCTGATGGTCGACTTCCACGGCACCCGCACTCCGTGGGGGCTCGAGCGCACTTATCCCAACGTCCTCAGCTACGAAGGCGTTCTCGGCATGGAGAACAACAAGGTGGGCCGCCGCGACAGCCCGGTCGATCGCAGCGTCTTTGCCTTCACGCGCCTGCTCGCCGGCCCCATGGACTACACGGCCGGCGGCTTCCGCAACGCCACGGAAGATGATTTTGTCGCGCAGGACACAAACCCAATGGTGATGGGCACGCGCGCACAGCAGCTCGCGCTCTATGTCATCTTTCAAACGCCGTTTCAGATGGTCTCCGACAGCCCGCAGTCCTACGCAGGACAGCCAGCCTTCCAGTTCATCAAGGACGTGCCCGTCGCCTGGGACGCGACGCGGGTGCTGAATGGCCGTCCCGGCGAGTTCATCACCATAGCGCGCCGTCACGGTGACGAATGGTATCTCGGCAGCATGACCAACTGGACGCCGCGCACCATCGACCTTCCCCTCAGCTTCCTGGGAACAGGCACTTACACCGCTGAAATCTACGCCGATGGCAGCGACGCCGCTACGCAACCGCAGCATGTCGCCATTCGACGCGAGGAGGTGAAGAGCACGCAATCTCTCACACTGCACCTGGCGCCGGGGGGCGGCTGTGCCATTCGCTTCATTCCCCAAAAAGCTCACTAGAAAAAGCTCGCTAATCGAACCTGGGAGATACGGTGACCGGCAAAACCAGCAGACGTGCATTTCTCCAGGGCGGTATCGCACTAGCGACGCTGCCTCATCTTCCGACCACTCTGCTCGCGCAAACTCCGGGCGCACGCGACGAGCTCTGGTACAACCAGCCGGCCAGGCAGTGGCTTGAGGCATTGCCCATCGGCAACGGCTTCCTCGGCGGCATGGTTTACGGCGGCATCCAGACGGAGCGCATCGCCCTGTCTGAATCCACTGCATGGTCCGGTGCACCGGCAACAGGCGAGGTGAATCCTCAAGCGCTCCCGCATCTGCAAGCGATGCGTCTGCTTTTCTTCGACGGCAAGTACGAGGAGTTCCAGCAGCTCTGCAACAAATGCCTCCCGGGCCACGCGAAGAACTTCGGCACCAATCTGCCTCTACCAGAATTGCAGCTTGCCTTCGATGAGGCCAGCGAAGCCTCCGGCTATCGCCGCTCGCTCGATCTCGACTCCGCGATCGCTACGGTCCACTATCGCAATGGCAATGCCGCTCATCTTCGGGAGGTCTTCGCGTCGCACCCCGACAAGGTGCTCGCCATTCGTCTGACCTGCGACAAGCCCGGCAGCATCAGCTTCCGTCTAAGTGTTGGCAAAAGCATTCTTCCGGGCTCCGCAGCTGTCGACCAAGACACGCTCGTCTTTCAGGGGCACGCCTACGAGACCATGCACAGCAGCGGGCATGACGGGGTCGCGTTCCAGATCCATGCTCGCGCTTTTGCCGACGGCGGCACCGTCACGCCAGCAACAGACGCAATCAACATTCACGGCGCCAGCTCCGTCACTGTTCTCGTCGCGATCGCCACCAGCTTCCACGGAGCCGACCCTGCATCCGTGTGCCGGCAAAGGCTCGATCGCGCTGCAGCCATCCCCCTCGCGAAGCTCCGTCAGAGCCACGTTGCCGATCACCAGTCTCTCTACCGCCGCGTCTCTCTCGACCTGGGGCAGAGCCCAACCGCTTCTCGCCAGCTGCCCACGGACGCGCGCCGCAAGGCGCTTGAGGATGGCGCAGACGATCCTGAGCTGGTCGCGCTTTTCTTTCAGTACGGCCGCTATCTCACCATCGCCGGCTCGCGCGCCGACTCGCCGCTGCCGCTCGCGCTGCAAGGCATCTGGAACGACGGGCTCGCCAGCAGCATGGGCTGGACCGACGACTTCCACCTCGACATCAACACGCAGCAGAACTACTGGGCCGCCGAGGTCTGCAACCTCTCTGAGTGTCAGACGCCGCTCTTCGCGCTCATCGACGTGATGCGCGCAGCGGGCCGCTCCACCGCACGCGAGATGTACAACGCGCCCGGGTGGGTGGTGCACACGGTGACAAATCCCTGGGGCTACACGGCGCCCGGAGGAATTGGCTGGGGCATCTTCGTCACGGCAGGCATCTGGATCGCGCTGCAGATGTGGGACCACTACACCTTTACCGCCGATGTTGAGTTCCTGCGCACGCGCGCCTATCCCGTGCTGCGCGAGGCCGCTCTCTTCTTCCTCGATTACATGGTTGCCGAGCCGAAGCACGGATGGCTTGTCACCGGCCCTTCCGATTCACCGGAGAACTGGTACAAGACGCCCTCCGGCGGGCGAGCGGCCGAATCCATGGGCAACACGATTGATCGCGTCTTCGTGCACGCGCTCTACACCATGTGCATCGACGCATCGAAGACCCTTTCCGTCGACGATGATCTCCGCCAACACCTCGAAGCCGCCCGCGCGAAGCTGCCGCCATTCCAGATCGGCCGCCGCGGTCAGTTGCAGGAGTGGCTGGAAGACTTCGAAGACGGCGAGCCTAACCATCGCCACACCTCTCCGCTCGTCTCGGTCTATCCCGAACATCAGATCTCTCCGCGCACCACACCGGCTCTCTCTCGCGCTGCGCAAGTCCTGATCGATCGTCGTATGAATGCGCCGCATTGGGAGCAGAGCGAATGGGGCCGCGCCAACCTGGTTGTCTACAATGCGCGGTTTCTGCACGGCGACGATGCGCACAAGTACCTCCTCGGCCTGGTCGCGAAGGCCGCCGGCGATAACTTGCTCACCTTCTCCAGCGCAGGCATCGCGGGCGCCGATCAGAATATCTTTGCCGTGGATGGCAACACGGCCGGGGCGGCCGGCATTGCGGAGATGCTCTTGCAGTCCCAGGCTGGTTACATCGAGCTGTTGCCGGCACTCCCCTCCGCATGGGCAACCGGATCCGCTCGCGGCTTGTGCGCGCGCGGAGGCTTCGTTGTCGACATCGCGTGGCGCTCCGGGAAGCTGACTGCGGCGACGCTCCACAGCAAACACGGAGGCAGCACTCCGGTGCGCTACGGCAACCGCCTCACCACCATCCATCTCCGCGCAGGGCAAAGCACGCGCCTCCGTCCCGATGACTTCGGTCAGCCGGCAATCGACAACCCTGAGAGCCACGCATGACGATCTATCGACGATTGACGCAGCTCGCCGTTGTTCTCTTCCTCATCCTTATGTCCGCGGCGTTCGCGCAAAGGCCCGTCTCCATTCCTGAAGAGATTGAGTGGACCTGGGAGGTACGCCCGCCGCATCCGGATCCCAAGCTGCCGAACGTACTGCTGCTCGGCGACTCGCTCTCTCGCAACTACTTCCCTGAGGTGACAAAGGAGCTGGCCGGCACGGCCAACGTCTACCTCATGGCATCCTCTACCTCTGTCGGCGATCCCCGTCTGCCGCGCGAGATCCGCGAGTTCGCCGCGATGGAAAACGTGCCCTTCCGCGTGGTGCACTTTAACAATGGAATGCACGGCTGGGACTACACGGAGGCCCAGTACAAAGCGGCCTTTCCGGAGTTCCTGCGCACCGTGCGCTCACTCGTCCCCAGCGGCGCGCTGATCTGGGCCACCATCACTCCTGTGCAGCCCAAAGCCTTCAATGGCGCCACCAACGATCGCGTGGACGCGCGCAATGTCATCGCGCGCGCCTTCATTGACGCCGCGCATATTCCTGTCGACGACCAGCACGCCCTGATGATGCAGCACCGGGATCTCTATCAGGACACCGTGCACTTCAACACCGCGGGATCGAATCTGATGGGGGACCAGGCCGCGGCCTCCATCCGCACGGAACTGCGCCGCTAAGACTCGCCACATCGCGATGCCACGTATTTCGGCCTTCATCCTGCGCGGATGGCGCAACTACGCGCGATGGTTCGACAGCCCTGGGGGGTCACGCCGGCAGCGCTGGCACCGCAATTCCCTGTTCCTCGTACACGGCGCGATTGGCAATGGCCGCGGCAATCGCCGATCCATAGCCAACCCGCGCATTCGCCACCGGTTGCCTCTTCGCGCGCACACACTCGATAAATGCGCGGCAGGCGGTCAGCGTGGGATCTTCTGTCATTGGCACGCGCAGCTTCTCACCCGGTCCGCGATAGGGCATCTCGCCCTTCGTGCTGTAGGAAGCACCCGTCGTAATGCCATGCCTCGCCACCTGCTCGCCCTCTTCCGCCGGCTTAGGATGCGCCTTCGGCTCGTAATACAAGGTGGCGTCTTCAATCGTGATCGCAACGCTGCCCTCTGTGCCGTAGATCCAGAGCTCGTTGCCCATCTTCGCGTTGTCGGTCAGGGAGCTGAACATCAGCCGCCGGCCGCCTGGATAGCTGAAGACCGCCTGCACGTTGTCTCCCACCGTCCGCCCGTCGTGGTAGCGCACAATGCTCGTCATGCCGGTGGCCCGCTCCGGCGTCGCATCAAAGACCCAGTTCGCAATGTCGATGTGATGCGAGCCAAGCTCCGTCACCAGTCCGCCGGAGGTCTCGCGGTACAGCCGCCAGTTGATCAGGTGCTCCAGCGTGCCGCCCGGATCCGGGCTCGGCACCGCACGCCGCCAGTCGTTGTTGCGATGCCAGTACGCGTACACCTGCGTCGGCTCGCCAATCTTTCCCTTCTTCACCGCATCCACCGCCGCCCGCACCCATGGCGCATACCGATATTGATGGCCGATCTGGAAGAGAGCTCCCGGCCGAGTCGCCGCCGCGTAGATCTCCTTACACTGCTCCGGCGTAAAGCCCAGCGCCTTTTCGCCATACACCGGGCGACCGGTCTTGAGCGCGGCCAGCACATGCTCCGCATGATGCGCCAAGGGCGTCGCCACATAGATGGCGTCAAGGTCTTTGCGCTCCAGCAGCTCGCGATAGTCGTTCGTCTGCGGAACTTCCGTACCCACCATCCGGTTCACCTGCTGAAAGCGCGGCTCGTAGACATCGCATACCGCCGCGATGCGGACCCCCGGTACATGCAACAGCTGCCGTAACAATTCCTGTCCACGGCTTCCCGGCCCGATCATACCCACGCGTAACTCATCGGCCTTCGCCGGCTCGGCGAGCCCGCGCACGCCATCCAGTCCCATCGCCAGCCACGCTGCCGACGCACCGCCCAGCACCTCTCGTCGATTCACTCCGCTTGCTCCTTCATTCTTCTCATAACCATATTCCTGCAAACTCTCCGTCGCGAATCGCCCCATCCTTCGCAAAGCGAAGGGCCGAGAAAGTGCAAGCTCACCGAATTTATTGAGGTGCCCACCGATACCGCTCTTTCGAGCCACCCGCCAGCACCACCAGCGCCGCATCCGGCTGAGGCAATGACGCCATCACCCGCCGTCGTCCTGCCGCATCGAGCACGAACATCACATTCGATAGCGCATCGCTGTCCGTCGCCGACGGCGCAATCACCGTCGCCTGCAGCCGTCCCTCCACCGGGCGCAGCGTGCGCGGGTCCATGATGTGGCAGTACTGGTGGCCGCCAACGACGAAGTGTTTCTCCGCACAGTTCGCGGTCGAGAGCGATGTGTCCCGCAGCATCACGGTCGAGATCGCCTCGCCCTTATGCATCGGATCGGGAACTTTGATCTTCCATCCCTGCGCATCGGGCGGCGAGCCCAGCGCATAGATCGTGCTCGAGCCTGCCGAGAGCAGCGCTGCCGCAACTCCATCGGCGCGCATTGTTTCGACCGCCGCGTCCACCGCAAAGCCTTTGCCGATCCCACCCGGATCCAGTTCCACTCCGGGCGCGGTAAACCGCACCGTGCGTGTGCCGGCATCCAGCACCACCCGCTTCCACCCTGTCTGCGCGCGTACCCGCGCCAGTTCCGCGTCACTAGGCACATGTCCCGTGCTGCGGAAGAATCCCCACGCCTTCATCAATCTGCCGACGGTGATATCGAATGCGCCATCGGAGTGCGCACTCCACGACAGCGATTCCTTTAGAAAGCGAAATGTCTCCGGATCAGTCGTCACCGGATGTTGCCCGGCTTCATGGTTGATCCGCGAAAGCTCGCTCTGCGGCTGATAGTTACTCAGCAATGACTCAAGCTGATCGACGATGGCGAAGACTCGATCCGCCTCGCGATCCGCGGCCGCAGCATCAGCCACATATATATAGAGGGTGAAGTCCGTCCCCATCGCGGGATGCACCCGGGTGAAGAGCTGCGCATCGTTGGCGCTGAGCCGCTGTGCTCCCGCCAGAAACAAGAGGGACGCCGCCAACACGGCTCCCGTGGTCCGCCTTCCCTGACCGCGCTCGAAGCAACCCCGGCCCTTCAGTGCGTTCCCCGCTCCTCTTTCTGCCTCACCAACTGTTCGAGGGACATCGCGATTCGTTGCAGCGTCTTTGTGAAAGTGATCACCGCCCAGAGAATCGTTAACCAGAACCCAACGATCAATAGCAGGAAAATCACATGTGTCGGCTCGAAAAGCATCGACGGTGCTCCTTGCGCTAGAGGTACGCATCCATCTTCGTCGCCATCGCCTCCTCCAGCGTGATACGTCGCTTCTGGCGGAAAGCGAGATTCGACATGTGCGCCGCGATCGCCGACTTGTATCCGATATCGACCGAAGCATTCGGTGTCTTCCGCTCGCGGATGCACTCAAACCAGTTCGCCATGTGGTCTGTATCCTTCGACTCGCCTTTCAGCACAGCGGTGTCCGGATTATTGATCTTCTCCGGCAGGTAGGTGATTGACGACTCAGACCTGCCCGTCACCATGTCATTCGATCCTGAAACGTGCTGGATCGTTCCCTTGTCACCGAGTATGTGTTCGCCCAACCCATAGCGGCTGTTGCTGAAGGTCGACTGCCAGTTCACCAGCATGTCCGGGTATTCGAGCGACGCCATGATCGTGTCCGGCACCTGCCGCTTGTCTTTCACCGAGAAGACGCCTCCGGTCATCGAAGCAGCGACCGGCAGGTCGAGATCGAGCGCCGTGATGATCCACGCGACCTGGTGCACCATGTTTTCCGTCACGTTGCCACCGGAAAACTCCCAGAACAGCCGCCAGTTGATGTACTTGAAGCCATCGAACGTCGGCTCCTTCCGCCCATCCAGAAACAGCTTCCAGTTCACATGGTCAGGATCGCAATCGGAGGGCACCGGCCGCACCCACTGTCCCTTGCCGATCGGCGTGTTGCGGCTCATCCACGCATCCACGCTGCACACCTTGCCGACCTTCCCATCCTTGATCCACTGCAGCGCATCCTTCAACTCGCCCGAACTCTCATGCTGCAAACCGATCTGCACCACCTGCTTGGACGC
>DASZGZ010000081.1:0-8567 GCA_035938355.1 Acidobacteriaceae bacterium | reverse complement strand
GCCGCATGGTTCACCATGTTCATGAATCCGTGGCTCGCCGGCATCGGCCGTACCATGGCGGAGTTGAAAGCCTCCGGCGCACCGCCATGGCTGGGCTATGTCGTCGCTCTCGTCATGACCGCGATTCTCGCCATCGGTCTCTCATGGATCATCCAGGCGACCGGCCCGCAGACCGCAACGCGCGGCGCCACTATCGCCGCAGCGCTCTGGCTCGGCTTCGTCTTCACCACATGGGCCACCGAGTACGCCTTCGAAGCCCGCGGCCTGCCCATACTCGCCATCAACACCGGCTATCCGCTGGTGGGAATGCTGCTCATGGGGCTGATCATCGGCGGCTGGAAGGCGAAGGCCCGCGCCGCCTGAAGCTCGCGCTGGGTCATGCGCAATCGTTTACCCGTTATACTTGGGGAAAGGAATCCCCTGAGGAATGCCGACTCAGCCTGGCCCGATCCCCGAAGAAATGTCTGATCTGGCTTTAGATCTATCCCGAAGTCCATTCTTGGACAAGATTCTCGCGCGTACCCGCGCAGACCTGGCGCGACGTATGCAGCAGACGCCCCGTGCCATGCTGGAGCAGCAAGCGATCCGGCACACTCCGCGTGGCTTTGCCGCAGCACTCCGTAATCGTGCGAGCAACGGCCCCGCAGTCATCGCCGAGCTCAAAAAAGCGTCTCCCTCAAAAGGACTCATCCGCACTGATTTCTCCGCCGCCGCTCTCGCTCCGGCGATGCAGGAAGGCGGCGCAGCGGCGCTCTCTGTCCTCACTGACGAACCGTTCTTCCAGGGCAGTCTCGCAAATCTGCAGGCCGCCTCCAACGCCACGACCATCCCGTGTCTGCGCAAGGACTTCATCGTCGACGACTATCAGATCGTTGAAGCCCGCTCTCACGGAGCAGACGCCGTCCTGCTCATCGTCGCCGCACTCTCCGATGCCGAACTCGAACATCTCTCCGGCAGCGCCCGCGACTACGCGCTCGATGTGCTCTGCGAAGTCCACACGCGCGAAGAGGCGCAGCGCATTCGTCACCTCGGATGCAGCATGTACGGTGTAAATAATCGCGATCTGCGCACCTTCGAGGTGCGCCTGGAGACCTCGCTCGAACTCGCTGCCGAGCTGCCAGCAAACGCGGTGCACGTCGCCGAGAGCGGCATCAACGATCCTGCCGACTACGCCCGCCTTCACGCTGCCGGCTACCAAGCCTTTCTCATCGGGGAAAACTTTATGCGTCAGCCCGACCCCGGCCAGGCCGTTGCAACCTGGATTGACGAAGCGAAGAAGCACGCAGCTTCCAGCAACACCGTTCCCTCCTGATATATGTGGATCAAGATTTGTGGAAACTCCAGCCTTGCCGATGCACAGCATGCCGCGAATAGTGGCGCCAGTGCCCTCGGTTTTATCTTTGCTCCCAGCCCCCGCCGCGTCACCGTGGAACAGGTGCGCGCCATCTCTCCGCATCTGCCGCGCAACGTGGAACGTTACGGCGTCTTCGTGGATGCGACCTTCGACGAGATCGTGACCGCGGTGCGCGATGCCGACCTTACCGGCGTCCAGCTCCACACCAACAGCGATCCCGATCTTCCGCGCCGTCTGCGAGCCCACTTCGCAGCCGAATCAGCGCCGTTTCCCATCAGCATCCTCGCTGTGCTGGCCTTCAGCGACGACATGGAGCCGCAGATGGAGGCGATCGCACGCGACGCTGCTCGTCACGGCGCCATCGACGCGCTGCTGATCGACTCGCGAAGCCCCATCGGTCATGGCGGCACCGGCACTCGCTATGACTGGCAGGCCGCGCAGCATATGTTCCGCAGGGTCGCGCCGCAACTGCGGCTTATCGCCGCTGGCGGCCTCAACTCCGATAACGTCGGGGAGGCCATCCGTACTCTCACTCCATGGGGCGTCGACGTTGCCACCGGCGTGGAAGCGGCGCCCGGCCGCAAAGACCCGGCACGTGTCGCAGCCTTCATCCGCAACGCGCGCGATACCTTCGCCCAGTTGGAAGCTCCCCGGATGCGCGCTTCGCGGCGGTGACGCCAACGCGATAGTCTAGAACCTGAGGCAGATCGCATGGAAACCCTGATCCCTACCCGCCCCGGGCGTTTTGGCGATTACGGCGGCCGCTACGTGCCCGAAACGCTGATGGCCGCGCTCGAAGAGTTGGAAGCCGCCTATGAGCAGGCCAAGGCCGACCCCATCTTCCGCGCCGAACTAGACGCCCTACTGCGGGATTATGCCGGCCGCCCTACGCCGCTGTACTTCGCGCAGCGCCTCACCGAACGCCTCGGCGGCGCAAAGATCTACCTCAAACGCGAAGACTTGCTCCACACCGGCGCGCACAAGATCAACAACTGTCTCGGCCAGGGCCTGCTCGCGCAGCGCATGGGCAAACACCGCATCATCGCGGAGACGGGCGCAGGCCAACACGGCGTCGCCACCGCGACCGTCTGCGCACTGCTCGGCATGGAATGCGTCGTATACATGGGCGAAGAGGACATGCGCCGACAGGAACTGAATGTCTATCGCATGCGCCTGCTCGGCGCAGAGGTGCGCGGTGTCAGCTCCGGCTCGAAGACGTTGAAGGACGCCATCAACGAGGCCATGCGTGACTGGGTCACCAACGTGCGCACCACCCACTACCTGCTCGGCAGCGTACTTGGCGCGCATCCCTACCCCACCATGGTGCGCGACTTTCACCGCATCACCGGCGAAGAGATTCGCCGACAGATCCTCGAGAAGGAAGGTCGCCTGCCAAGCGCGATCATCGCCTGCGTCGGCGGCGGCTCAAACGCCATGGGTGCCTTCTACGACTTCGTGCGCGACCCCGAGGTCAAGCTCATCGGCGTCGAAGCCGGCGGCCGCTCTACCGCGCTCGGCGAGCATGCCGCGCGCTTCAGCGGAGGCGCACCCGGCGTGCTGCAGGGCACCTTCTCCTACGTGTTACAGGATGAACACGGCCAGGTATCGCTCACCCACTCCGTCTCCGCGGGACTCGACTACGCCTCGGTCGGCCCCGAACACGCCGCCATGCACGACTCCGGCCGCGCCACCTACACCTCCGCCACCGATCAGCAGGCGCTCGACGCCACCGTGATGCTCTCCCGCACCGAAGGCATCGTGCCCGCACTCGAAAGCGCGCACGCCGTCGCGGAAGCCATCCGCCTCGCGCCCACATCGATGCCGGATGACATCTTCGTCGTCAACGTCTCCGGCCGCGGCGACAAGGACATGGGCATCCTGGCGCGCGAACTTCAACTCAGCGGCGCGAATACTGGGCAGGGACTCTAGGCATGCCGATCCGCTTCGCCCACCGCCCCGGCCTCGTCGTCTACCTCACGGTCGGCGATCCCGACCTCGCCATTTCGCGCGCAATCGCGCTCGCCGCCATCGATGCCGGCGCCGACGTTCTCGAACTCGGTGTTCCCTTCAGCGATCCGCTCGCCGATGGCCCAGTCATCGAACGCGCCAGCCATCGCGCCGTCGCCAATGGCACCACGCTGAAGGATGTTCTCGCGCTCGCCCGCGAACTGCGCGTCGCGCGCCCGCAGACCGGACTCATCATCTTTTCTTATCTGAACCCGATTCTGAGGTACGGTCTCGAACGTTTTACAACCGACGCAAAGGCCGCGGGCGTCGACGGCGTGCTCGCCACCGACCTCACCATCGAAGAAGCCGAAGGCCGCTACCTGGACGCCATGCGCGCCGCCAACCTGGCACCCATCTTCCTCGCCGCGCCTACCAGCACGGACGACCGTCTCCGTCGCATCGCCGCCGTCAGCCAGGGTTTCGTCTACGCCATCTCACGCGTCGGCATCACCGGAACGCAGCAGACGCTCGCCTCCGATGCACGATCGCTCGTCGAGCGCCTGCGCCGGTACACGACGCTGCCCATCGCGCTCGGCTTCGGTGTCTCGAACGCCACCCACGTGGCCGCTCTCGGCGAGTTCGCCGATGCCGCCGTCATCGGCAGCGCCATCGTCGGGCTCATCGAGAAAACGGCACCCAAAGACGCGCCCGCTGCAGTGGCACAATTTATTGAGGGGCTGCGGCCCGTCGCTGCCACGCCGCGTTAACAATTGGATGTCATCCCGACTGGAGCGTAGGGATCTGCCGTTTGGAAATCTCTCGGGAAGGCTTAGCAACCAGGAAGGCGAAGCAACCAGGCAAAGGTTCACGAATGGATATCAGTGACTGGCGTACGAAAATCGATGCGCTCGACCTGCAGATCGTCGAGCTCCTGAACCAGCGAGCCGAAGCTGCCCGGGCCATCGGCGTGCTCAAGGAAGCCACGGACTTGCCGGTCTACGAGCCCAACCGCGAGCAGGTCATCTTCGACAATGTGCGCTCCCACAATCGCGGCCCTCTGCCGGACAGCGAACTGGTCTACATCTACCAGCGCGTCGTCGCCGTCATGCGCTGCCTGCAGCGCAACGAACTCGCATCGCAGCAGCCGGACAATTTGTGAAGTCGCGGCGCGCCTTTACCACTTTCTGACCAATCGCTCTGCTACAGTAGTTCTCCTGTAAACGCGACTCCAGCGCGCAGTCCACTGACAGGAAAGCCGGCCTACCGCATGTCTCTTGTCGACGTACTCTTCGGGCGTCCTCTCGCGAACTCGGAGCAGCGCGCCGAGCATGTCGGTCCAGCCGCCGGATTACCCATCTTCGGGCTGGACGCACTTTCTTCCGCCGCATACGGGCCCGAGGCTGCACTCACCCTCCTCATTCCGCTCGGCCTCTTGGGCGTGCACTACATCGTGCCCATCTCGGCCGCGATCATCATTCTCTTGATCATCGTCTTCTTCTCCTACCGTCAGACGATCGACGCATACCCCAACGGCGGCGGCTCCTACACTGTCGCTTCGGAAAACCTCGGCACCTATCCGGGCCTGCTCGCTGCAGCCGCCCTCATGATCGACTACGTGCTCACGGCCGCGGTCGGCATCTCGGCGGGCGTCGGTGCATTGATCTCGGTCGACCCGGGCGCACTGCAGAAGCACACGCTCGTCATCTGCCTCGGCATCCTGCTGTTGCTCACTCTGGTGAATATGCGTGGCGTCCGGGAGACCGGCGGCGCCTTCATTCTTCCCACATACCTTTTCGTTGGCACGTTGCTGGTCGTCATCTGCGTCGGGCTGGTAAAGGCCCTCATCAGCGGCGGCCATCCGCATCCGGTGGTCGCGCCACCTCAGCTTCCAGCGGCAACCGCAGGCGTCTCACTCTGGCTCATCCTCAAGGTCTTCTCCAGTGGCTGCACGGCGATGACCGGCGTCGAAGCCGTGTCGAATGGCGTCACTGCATTTCGCGAGGCTCGCTGTAAGACGGCCAAGACCACCCTCACCATCATCATCGCCCTGCTCATCGTGCTGCTCGCCGGCATTGCTCTCCTCTGCCGCTTCTACAATGTGGGTGCGGTCGATCCCGGATCACCGCAGTACCAGAGCGTGCTCTCGGAGCTCACGGCAGCGGTGATGGGCCGCGGCATCTTCTATTACGTCACCATCGGCTCCATCCTCGTGGTCCTGTCGCTCTCGGCGAACACCGCGTTTGCCGATTTTCCTCGCCTCACTCGCGCCATCGCGCTCAACAAATATCTGCCCGGCGTCTTCATCATTCGCGGGCGGCGCCTGCTTTACTCGCACGGCATCTATGCCCTGGCCACTTTTACCGCAGTCCTGCTCATCGTCTTCCGTGGCGTTACGGACCGGCTCATCCCGCTCTACGCCATTGGCGCCTTCCTCGCCTTCACGCTTTCGCAGGCCGGCATGGTGATGCACTGGCGGCGCGTAGGCGGCAAAGGCGCGGGCACGCACATGCTCATCAACGGTGTCGGCGCCTTTGCCACCGGCATCACCGTCCTTGTCGTTCTCGTGGCCAAGTTCGCAGAGGGTGCATGGATCACCGCCGTGATGGTGCCGCTGCTCATCTTCCTCATGCGGCGCGTCAAGCGGCATTACAACCGTGTCACAGCCGAGGTGGAGAACCCCAGGCCCATCTGCCTCGAAGATATCGAGCGGCCCATCGTCCTCATCCCCATGGACCGATGGAGCCGCATCTCGGAGAAGGGCCTTCGCTTCGCCCTCATGCTCTCCGACGACATCCGCGCCATCCACGTCCACACCGGCGACGATCAGGACATCGAAGACAAGGAAGATGAGCTCACGCCCATCTGGGAGCACATGGTCGTCGAACCGCTTCGGGCCGCAAAGCTTCCCATACCCAAGCTCACCATCCTTCGCTCTCCCTATCGCTACATCGTTCAGCCGCTGGTCGAGCACATCCTTAAGGTCGAGGCGGAGAACCCGCACCGACAGCTCGCGGTCATGGTCCCGGAATTGGTCGTTAGTAAGTGGTGGCAGAACTTTCTGCACAACCAGCGAGCACAGGTGCTGAAGTTTATGCTCCTGGTCAAGGGCAGCCAGCGGGTGCTGGTGATTAATATCCCGTGGTACCTGAACAAGCCCCCAGCCGCGCCTCCTCCCGACAAGAGCGGAGCTACTGCGACGACTGTCCTTCCGGGAGCAAAGGCAAACTGACCCTTCGCGGCGCCGACTGTCCTGTATCGAAGTGCTCAGTCAGCGTTCCGTTCAGGAAGTAGTAGCCCCTCTGCGCGCTCGATTGCACGTTTCCGCGTTCGATCGTCCCTGCAAAGCTCCACCAGATTCCATGCACCTGGCGCGTGATGAATGAAAGCTGCGTGGGGCCCACAGTGGTGCGCGCAAAGAAGAAAGACAGCGGCGCACCCTGATCGGACTGGCCATCGCCGATGCGCGTCAGATACCCCTGCAGCCGGACAGAATCACCGTCCCCGTTCAGGATGATCTCGATCACCTCGGCCGGATTCGGACTCAATGCATAGGCGCCCGACGCCTCTTGCGGAAGATTCGAGCGGCCCGGCAGAAACACGCCGTCCTCCGCCAGAGCCTGTCTTCGCCGCTGCAGCCGCGGCGACGGAAGCTGCTGCTGCGCGTTGATAGACGGAACCGGCAGCGGCACGAAGGTCAGGAGCAGCACTCCGGCCGCAACACGCAAAGCCGTCCGGCAGTGCAAGCGCTCAAGCCTACTGACCAGCCACGCTCTTCTTCCGCGCCGCCTCAAACTCATCTCCCGCCTGCCACCCCTGCGTCGTCTTCGCCTCCGATGCCTGCCAGCCCAGATCGAAGCCAAACTGCGCCATCCGCGCATCGCCCCGGAAGTCCATCTCCGGTTTGTACTCATCGCTCGGCTGATGGTACCGCTGTGCAGTGTACTGCTTCATCTGCGTCTCGCCCCAGTCTGCATCGTGTCCAACAAAGAGCGTGCCCTGCCCAATCGAAAATGCCGGAATCCCATAGCGCGCCAGCGAGAAATGGTCCGAGCGGTAGTAATGTCCGGCGCCCGGAGACTGGTCCGGCTGAACCGTGAGATCGAAATCCTTCGCCGTGCTCTCCACTGTCGGATAGAAAGTCGTCCGCTCCGCGCCGGATACCTCCGTCGAAGTTGGCAAGCCGACCGGCAGCAGCATGTCGTAGTTCAGATCGAGCGTCAGGTCCTTTTGCGGCACCGGCGGATGCATCCCCAGATACTCCGAGCCGAGCAGCCCCTGCTCCTCCGCAGTCACCGCGGCAAAATACACGCGATGCGGCGGCGGCGTCCCTGCCTTCGCTGCATGCGCGTACGCGCGCGCCAGCTCCAGCAGAATGCCGCAGCCCGTCGCATTGTCCGCCGCACCGTTGTAGATATTGTCGCCCGTCGCGTTCTTGTCCATGCCCAGATGATCGAAGTGTGCCGTGTACAGCACTGATTGCTCCGGCCCCGCGCCCTTCGCGGCCACCATGCCCACCACGTTCTCCGAGTCGAAGGAACGCTTCTCGCTGACAATGTGCGCCTTCAGCCGCCACGTTGTCTCGCGTGAGACGTTGTGCTTGCCCGCCTCGTCGATGACACCGTCGATGTCATACCCCGCCGTCTGCGCAATCTTGTCGGCGATGTCATGCTGGATCCACGCCGCTGCCTCGAGCTTCGCATCTGGATCGCCCACCAGGTAGCTCTTCTCGCCCGACCACGAACTCCGCACCACCTGCCACGGATAGCTCGCCAGGTCCTCGCGATGAATGATCAGCGCTCCGATTGCGCCCTGCCGCGCCGCTTCTTCAAACTTGTACGTCCATCGCCCGTAATAGGTCAGCGCCTTGCCCTTGAAGAAATCCGGATCTTCCGACGGCGGCTCATTCACAATCACCAACACCACCTTGCCGCGCACATCCACGCCCTTGTAGTCGTCCCAGTTGTACTCGGGCGCGTGGATGCCGTAGCCCACAAACACAATCGGTGCGTCGATCTCCGCCACCGCGGCGCCCGTCTGGTTATTCGTCACAAACTCCGCGCCATACTTCAGCGTCAGCGGCTCGCCACTCTTTGGCACCAGTTGAAAGGTCGTCTTATCCGGCACTGTACTCACGGCGTAGAGCGGCACCTTCTGGTACCACGAGCCGTTGTCTCCCGCCGGCTTCAATCCATAGGAAGCAAACTGTTCCGAGAGATACTTCGCCGCCAAGCGGTCGCCTTCGGTACCAGGACCGCGTCCCTCCAGC
>DASZGZ010000080.1:0-11695 GCA_035938355.1 Acidobacteriaceae bacterium | reverse complement strand
CAGAAGCGCGCCCAACGCATTCTGCGAAAGCGGCTCGCCAGTGCAAGCACGCCCGCCAGCAGCACCACCAACCCCGCCCATTGATGGTTGTACTCGGACCACGCTGCGTCATTCGCATCACCTGTTGCCACCGGCTGATACTGCGCATCCTTCACCGCCTCATCGATCGGGGTCGGCGGCAATAGCGCCGCAAGCGGCGGACTCTTCAGCCGCGGCGTCTCCCATCGCATGCGCGTGTGTATCGCATGAAGCGTCAGCCGGTCCATCGGCATATCGGCCGCCGGCGGCTGCGAGGTCAGCGCTGCCGCCGCCAGGATCGCTGTAAGGCCCAGCGCTACCTCGACCTCGGCAAATCTCCGCAGCCGCATCAGCAGTTGCAGCGGTGCCCGCTCCACCTCACGTGCCACATACCAATTCGCCGCCCCCAGCATCAGGATCAGCGCCAGCAGATATGCCTTCACCATCACCAGCACACCGTACGTCGTGCCATACAAGCCCGAAGGCGACGCGACGTAGAACCATGCCAGCCCGATGCCCGCGCCCACCAGCAGCGCTGCCGCCACCATTGCCATGCGCGAGAAGCGCGCAACCACCCGCCGCGCCACGGCGATATCTTCTGTCCGTTTCAACGTGATCAGCAGAAAGGGCATCGCACCGATCCACGCTGCCGTGCCCAGATGATGCAGCGCAGTAAACGCCGTCAGCACCGCGCGATGGTCCATGCGCGAGACGGCATGGCTCAGCGCAACCGCCGATCCCATCAGCCCGGTGGCAGCCACCAGCATCACGCCCTGCAGCCACACTGACAATCTGTCAGGAGAAAATCGCGCCAGCAGCGACAGGACCAACGCGCAGAACGCCGCACACGATTGTGCGATCACCGGGCCGCCGCTCAGAGCCTGTGCCGCCGTAATCCCGGTGTGCCCGACCACAAGCAAGGCCTGCACCGTCAGCGACGCAATCTCCGCCAGGATCATCGCCAGCGCAGTCCACTCCATCCCGCGCCGGCACGCCCGCAGCGCGCCTTTATCGGCGCCGCCCGGCACTCCCACAGCTATCAGGAAGAGCACGCCGCCCGCCAGGAGCGCCTCCAAAGAGAGCGTCGCCGCATGCAGCAGCATCGACAGTAAGTCGAAATCGTTGAGCAGCCAGATCAAGCCGCGCACCTGCTGCCGTCAACCAGCACGAAACGTAATCACACCCCGCGAGATGTGCCCATCGCTCGCCTGCACCTGCCATTGCAGTTTGTAGGTGCCCGCCGCCAGCCCCGCCGCCTTCGACACCAGCAGATTCGGCGCCGCATGCGCATCCACCGCCAGCGTCTGCGCCTTGCCATCCGGTCCCACCAGGTGCAGCGAAGAGTGCAGCGCATCGATGCGCGAGTTATAGGTGAGCGTGATGTCCATGTCACCCGCCTTCACCGTTGCGCCTTCTGCGGGCGAAGCGTTCACCAGCACCGCATGTGCAAACGCGGCATGCGGAAGCAGAAAGAGAAGCGCAATGGCAAGCGCCCAAAAACTCGTCCGATGGCGAAGCTGGACATTTCTATGCATAACCAGGCTGTTGTTCATAGCTTCCATGAAAGCACACGCGGAGCAGCCCGGAAAGCATCCGGAGACATTCGTTACATCATGGAGACAGGATTGTTACACTGACGCGGCCCGCTCCGAGTGCCCGCTCAACTCCGTGGCCCGCGCCTCTGCATACGCGGCTGCGCCCATCAGCGCCGCGCGGCTCTCCAGGATCACCCGCACCGGCGTCTGCACCAGCAGGTCGCTCAGCCGCCCCTTGTCCGTGAAAGCCTTCATGAAAGTGCCGTCCTGCAGCTTCTTCAAAATCTTCGGTGCAATCCCGCCGCCCACATACATCCCACCTGTCGCCAGCACCTTCAGCGCCAGGTTCCCCGCCTCGGCGCCATACGCGCCGACCACCAGGTCCAGCGTCTTCGCGCAGATCTCACTTTTGCCGGTCTCGCCCAGCTCCCCGATCACCGCGTTCGGGTCTTCCGTATCCATCCGCTCTTTCAGCCACGCCGGCTCTTCCATCTTTCGTTCATCCCGCAGAAAGTCGTAGACGCTCTTGATGCCCACGCCGGCAATCACGCGCTCATAACTCACGCGGCCCTTCATCTTCTTCTGCAGGTGCCGCAGCAGGTCGATCTCGTCTTCATTGCGCGCGGCAAAGTCGCAGTGCCCACCCTCGGAGGCCATCGGGATATGCCGCTTGCCGTTCCACACCAGGAATGCCTCACCCAGTCCCGTGCCCGCAGAAATCAGCGCACGATTTCCCGCCGCGCTCGCATCGCCCGCGCTCAAGGTAAAGATCTGGTCTGCCTTCAGCTCCGGAATCCCGTATCCGTTCGCCTCGAGATCGTTGATGAGAAACAGATGATCGATCCCCAGATCGAGCGAAAGCTTGCGGCTGTCCAGCACCCAGGGCAGGTTCGTCAGTCGCAGCACGCCGTGGCGCACCGGCCCGGGCACTCCGAAGCACGCACCGGAAATCTTCCCCTCCTGCTGCTGCTCGCCCAGGAACTCCTTCACAATCGCTTCGAGGCCAGGATAATCCTTCGCCGGGTAGCGCTTCTCTGCAGCATGGTGCAGCGCACCGTTTTGAAAATCGAACAGCGTCAACGCGACTTTTGTTCCGCCGACATCGCCAGCCAGAATCAACGGGAAACCTCCAGCACACCCACGCCGTCCGCGTTCGGCTTGGGAAGCAGCGCCGCCGCGTCGCGGTCCAGCAGCAGCGTCAGCCGGCCCGATGCCGGACGGATGAGCTGCGAAGGCAGTGTTTCGGGATCGTATCCGCCCAGAAACACGCGGCGCAAGGTCTCTGCCTTCGACGCGCCCTTCAGCAGAAACGAAACATCCTGCCCTTCAATGATCACCGGCCACGTCAGCGTCAGCCGCCACGTGTCCTTCTGCGGCACCCGGTTGGCCACGGCAATGCGGCCCATCTCATGCAGCGCCTCGGTGTGCGGAAACAGCGAGGCCGTGTGCCCGTCATCGCCCATTCCCAGCGAAACCAGCTGGAACTGCGGCATCTGCGCCCCCTCCAGCCGGAAGGCCGCGCGGATCGCCGACTCATACTTCGCCGCTGCCTCCTCGGGATCCAGCTCGCCCTGGATGCGGTACACCTGCGAAGGCTCAATCGGCACCTTGGACAACAGCGCCGCCTTCGCCATCCCGTAATTGCTGTCTTTGTCATCAGGCGGCACGCTGCGCTCATCGACAAAGAAGAAGCCCAGCCGCTCCCATGGCACCAGCGCCCGGTATGGCTTCGAATCATCCGCCAGCAGCTCGAAGATTGCCTTCGGTGTCGTGCCGCCGGAGAACGCCACATTCACGTTGTTGGCGACATCGATGCTCTTCGCGAAATCGGCGATCTTGTTGGCGTAATAAGCAGCCGCCCCTTCCGCGAAGGCGGCGCCGTTGTCGAACACATGATATGTAACCGTGATTGCTTTCGGCACAGTCCTTACTCCTTGCGCCACTCGCGCCCATCGCGCCGCAGCAGTTCGTCCGCCGCCTTGGGTCCCCAGGTGCCGGCCGCATAATTCGGAAAGCCGGTCGGCTTCCAGTCCGCCCATTGCTGCAACAGCGGCGTCAGCAGCGACCACGTCGCCTCCACACCCTCGCGATGCGCGAACAGCGTTCCGTCGCCGATCATCGCATCCAGCAGCAGGCGCTCATAGCCATTCGCCGAATTCGTACCGAAGGCCTCGGCATAGTTGAAGTTCATAATCACCGGACACACTTCCATATTCGGGCTCGGCACCTTCGCCCCGAAGCGCAACGAAATGCCCTCGTCCGGCTGGATACGCATGCTGATGATGTTCGGCTGGATCTCGCTGCAGTTGCCGCTCAGATCGTTGAAAAGCAACTGAGGTGGTTGCTTGAACTGAATCGCGATCTCCGTCGACCGCTTGGCCAGCCGCTTGCCCGCCCGGATATAGAACGGAACGCCCGCCCAGCGCCAGTTTTCAATCGTCAGCCGCAGCGCCGCGTAGGTCTCCGTGCTCGACTTCGGATCCACGCGATCTTCCTGGCGATAGCCCTTCACCTCCTGGCCCTTCACCTTGCCTGGTCCATACTGCCCGCGCACCGTATCTTCCACGTTGATCGGCCGGATCGCCTTCCACACCTTGATCTTTTCTCGCCGCAGCGCATCCGCGCCAAAGGAGATCGGCGGCTCCATTGCTACGAACGACAAGAGCTCCATCACGTGGTTCTGGATCACATCGCGCAGCGCACCCGCACTCTCGTAAAACGGCCCGCGGCCTTCGATGCCGATCTCTTCCGCCGCCGTGATCTGCACATGATCGACATAGTTACGATTCCACACCGGCTCGAAGATCCCGTTCCCGAACCGAAACACTAGGATATTCTGCACCGTCTCCTTGCCCAGGTAGTGGTCGATGCGGAAGACCTGCTCCTCGCCGAAGACCGCATTCACGTCGTCGTTCAGCTTGCGCGCCGACTCCAGATCATGCCCGAAAGGCTTCTCAATGATGCAGTGCACCGCGCCCTGCTCCGGCTGCGCCATCTTGTGATCGCCAAGCTGCTTCATGATGTCGGCGAAATACTCCGGTGCCACCGCCAGGTAAAACAGCCGGTTGCCCTTCGTGCCATGCTCCTGGTCAATCCGCTGCAGCGTTTCCTTCAGCGCCCCGTAGCCTTCGCTCTTGTCAAAGTCCATCTGGTGGTAGCTCACCTTGCGCATGAACTCATTCAGCTTCGGATCGCCTTCCTTCACGCCGCCGAATTCGGTGATGCCTTCGCGCATATCTTTCGCAAAGCCGTCGCCCAGCGGTCGCCGCGCCACGCCGACCACGGCGAACTGCTGCGGCAAGAGACCCGCCTGCTCCAGATGGAACAGCGCGGGCAGCAGCTTTCTCTTCGTCAGGTCGCCCGAGGCGCCAAAGATCACCACCACCGTCGGTTCCGGTGTACGCTCCTTCGACCGGCGCTCGTTCAGAGTCGTCAAATCCACCTGTGCATGTGTCACTGCTGCTGCCATCGCGTCCTCCTCTTGCTCCCGGGTGTTGCCCTGGTCCCTGGTCCTGGTCCCCTGATCCTTGGTCCTGTCCTTCAAGCCTTTTTCATTGCATAACTTTCAATCCAGCCGCACGCCAACCGCACGCAGTGCATCTTTCAACGGTTCCTCGCCCTTGTATTGAATCGCGTGCAGTCCTACCTGCGCCGCGGCCGCGCAGTTCATATCGCGATCATCAATAAACACACACTGCTCCGGCTTGAAGTGCAGCAACGCCACTCCCGCACGGAACATGCGCGGCTCCGGCTTGCGCATGCCGAGGTACGCCGAGCAGAAAAATCCATCGAAGTATTGGGTGAGCCCGAAGGTCTCAATACGGTAATCGTTCAGCGGGCCGGACTCGTTGTTCAGCATCGCCATCTTCAGCCCGCTGCTCTTGCGAAGTGCGGCGATCACGTTCCTCGCGCCCCCCGGCAGCCACTTCGACTGCTCGCGGAGCGCCTGGAGGAACTGCGCCGGCGTAAAGCTGCGCTCTTTGAAAAAAACTGTCTGCTTTAGGAATTCATCGTCCGTCAGCTCGCCCCGCTCCCAGCGGTCGTTTGCGTCCGCATGACGCGCCTCATACTCATCGCGCGGGATCGAAAACTGCTGGAGCACGCGCGCGCGCTCCTGATGGTCCCATCCGTTGGTCAGCAGGACACCGCCAATGTCCCAGTAGATTGCGCGAATTTCCGGAGGTGCGGATGCCATAACGTTCGCGGTCGCTTGCCTTGCTCGAGTGATTCGTCTTCAACATAACGCGAGGGCCGCCAGTATAGCGGCCCTCCGCGTCTCGGGACCTACCGCGCGCCCACCGGTTCCGGCGCGCCCTTCTTCGATGACGCTGTCGTCTCCCGCCCGTAATTCTCCAGCAGCTTCTTCGCGCGTTTATACACGCCCTCCGCGTCGAAGCCCAGGTGCTCCAGCACCGTTTTCCCTGGTGCCGATGCGCCAAAGCGATCCAGGCCAATCACGTCGCCGTGCCGCCCGACCCACTTCCACCAGCCCAGCGGCGCACCCGCCTCCACTGCCAGCTTCGGCAGATGGTCCGGGAAGATCGACGCCTTGTACGCCTCGTCCTGCTGCTCGAACAGTCGCCAGCTCGGCATCGACACCACGCGCGTCGGGATTCCCTCGTCGTTCAACCGCTTCGCTGCTTCGACCGCCGGCCACAACTCCGAGCCCGTTCCTACGATCAGCAGCTTCGGCGCGTCGCCGCCCTGCTCGACGATGTAAGCGCCCTTGGCCACGTTCGCCAACACGTTGTGCTTCGCCGCATCCAGCACCGGCAGGTCCTGCCGCGTCAACGCCATGAATGACGGCGCCTTCGCCTCCAGCGCTACCTTCCACACCGCTGCTGTCTCGTTCGCATCGGCCGGCCGCAGGTCGATCAGGTTTGGTATCGCGCGCAGCATCATCAACTGCTCCACCGGCTGATGCGTCGGTCCGTCTTCACCGAGGCCGATCGAGTCATGCGTGAACACGAAGATCGAATGCGACTTCATGATCGCGGCAATGCGCACTGCCGGCTTCGCATAGTCCACGAAGTTGAAGAACGTAGATCCATACGGAATCACACCTCCATGCACCGCCATGCCGTTCACCATGGCGCACATGCCGAACTCGCGCACGCCAAAGTAAACGTTGCGTCCCGTCGGGTCCACGTGGAAGTTCCCGCTGTCCTTGAAGATCGTCTTGGTGGAAGACGTCAGATCGGCCGCGCCACCAAAAATCTCCGGCACCACCTTCTCGAACGCATTCATCACCGTGTTGCCCGCATTGCGCGTCGCCATCGGCTTGCCGCCCGCCTCGAACACTGGCAGCGATTTCTCCCAGCCATCGGCCAGCTTCCGGTCGATCACCGTGCGACGGAACTGCGCCGCCAGCTGCGGATTTGCCTTCTCATACTTCGCGAAGAGGTTGTTCCATTCCTCTTCTTCCTCGGCGCCCTTGTCTACCGCCTCAAGCCAATGCTTCGCAGCATCCTCCGGCACCCAGAAGCTCTTGTCCGCAGGCCAGTTCAGGTTCTCTTTGGTCTTCTTCGTGTCCTCCGGCCCCATCGCCTCGCCGTGCACCTTGTTGGTGCCTGCCCGCGGGCTGCCGTAGCCGATGATGGTCCGCACCGCGATGAACGACGGCTTGTCCTTGATCGCCTTTGCCGCCTCGACCGCCTCGCTGATTCCCTTCAGATCATTTCCGTCTTCCACGATCTGCGTGTGCCAGTGGTAGGCGTCAAAGCGTTCCAGCACATTCTCGGTAAAGGAGAGCTCCGTCGGGCCGTCGAGTGAGATCAGGTTGTCGTCATAGAACACGATCAACTTGCCCAGCGCGAGCGTCCCTGCCAGCGACGCCGCCTCGTGCGAGATGCCTTCCATCAGATCGCCATCGCCACACAGAACGTAGGTGTAGTGATCCACCACATCGAAGTCCGGCTTGTTGTAGACCGCCGCCAGATGCTTCTCCGCCGTCGCCATCCCGACGGCCATCGCGAAGCCCTGGCCCAGCGGCCCCGTCGTCACTTCCACGCCGTCCGTATCGCCGTACTCCGGATGCCCCGGCGTGCGCGATTCCCACTGTCGAAAACTCTTCAGATCATCGATCGTTACGTCGTAACCGGTCAGGTGCAGCACGCCATACAGCAATGCCGACGCATGCCCGTTCGACAATACGAAGCGGTCGCGGTTCGCCCACTTCGCGTTCTTCGGGTTGTGCCGCATGTATTTGTGGAACAGCAGGTAGGCAATGGGAGAATCGCCCAGCGGGGCGCCGGGATGACCGCTCTTGGCCTTCTCGACGGCATCGACCGCCAGAAAACGCAGTGCGTTGATCGCTGTTTGCTGAATGTCGCTCATGGACTGGTTTGCCTCTCTTTCGCGATGGGTAGCGTCGCCGGACCGCTTCTCGACCACACGGCTCGGCACCGCAAATCGGATCTCTTCCTGTCACGCCCGCACTGTGCGATGTGGGCCCCGCTGCCGCTTGGCGCGTCCCCTCCACTCTACATGCTTTGCCGGCGGACTTATGTGAAGTCCATATAACGGGAACCTGCTAGTCCTCCACAGCCACTGAATAGTTCTGCCCCTCCCACTGTCCCCGGTCCGCCCAGTAAAACGTAAACTCCAGCCGCTCCCCCGCGCCCGGCGCAGCGTCAGCGTAAAAGCCCCACGAGTCTACCGCCGTGGCCCGCGTCGTCTCTGCCGTCTTCCAGCCATCCGTGCTCCAGCGCAGCTCGAAGGACTCTCCCGCCACCACCCGCAGCCGCCGCTTCGCGTCCATCCGCGCCACCTGCCGGTCGCGTCGCCACACCTCCACTGTGCCCCGGGCCCGCGGCGTGGCATAGCGCTCGGCCACCGCGTCCAGACGGTCGAACACTCTCTTTTCCGTCGCCGAGCGCAGCAGCTTCACGTACTCCGCGTGCGCCCACACCAGTGGCATCGCCGAGCCCGTTGGCCGCCCTTGCCGCATCCCGCAATTCGGCAGGTCTTCCCTGTCCCATACCTGCTCCGGCAGCATGCCCCCAGACGAGCAGAATCCCTCGATCGTCTTGATCAGCCCGGAGATATCCCGTCCCGCAGCCAGCTCATAGTGGGCGCGCTCGCCCGTCAACAACGGCCAACACGAACCCTGCCCAAAGCCATCGAAGGGCGAGCCATCCTTGTGGTTGCCGTAGCCGTCATGGTTGTAGCGGCGGAAGCCTGGCCCCTGCGGAAGATCGCGCTTCAGAATCGCATCCGCCACCTTTACCGTCGCCACCACTATCGGATCGTCCGGCTTGCGCAGCCCGTAGCGCACCACTTCCAGGAAGCCTCCATCCACAATCTCCCGCGCCTCGAACTCGTACCTCTCACCCGGCGCGCGGTTGTTGATAATCAGCTTCTCGGTCCCCGGACCCATGCGCACAACGGGTTCGGCGCCCGGCTTCTCGACTGGACGGATACGCATGTAATGCTGTTTCACGCCAGGCACCAGCACGCCGTCATTGGTTGCGGTCCAGTCCTCCAGGTGCGACTCCAGCCAGTCCGCCTGCTCCTCCAGAAACCTCGCTTGTTCCGGCTTATGCCGCGACCGCAATATCTCCGCCGCGCAGATCAGCGCCGCAATCACCACCGTCAGCGTCGACGGCGAATACCCGGCGCACTCCTCCCAGCGATCCTGCTGCGTTATTGGTGCATGGCGCACCAGAAAACCGGCCGCGCGCTCCACAAAGGGCAGCACATCGAAGTCGCCCACCGCATCCAGCTTCCACAGCCGGTACGCCAGCAGGATGGGAAATGCCGTCTCATCCAGTTGCATGCCGGACCAGTAGGGCTCCCCATTCACCCAGAAGTTCTGCGGAAATCCGCCATCTGCCTTCTGCGTGCATGCCAGGTAGATCAGCGCGCGCATCGCGCTGTTCGTCCGGCCCGCGGCCAGCATTGCCGTGGTCGTCTGGCACATGTCCCGCGTCCACACCAGGTGATATCCGCCCAGGTCGGCGTCACCCTTCGCCTGCCCCCATGGAATCGAAGCCGATGCGATGAATGCACCGGCGAAGGTCTTGTCCTCATGCGTCAGCAGCACGCCGTAACTCGCCTTCAGCAGCTTGCCGCCATCCCGCGAGGCGCTGGCCAGGTCCACCCTCGCCTGCACACGCTCCCACTGCTCGATGAAGCGCGACATCTGCAGATCGAACGGAGTGTTGAGCGCGCCCACCGTCCGCGTCAGCGCCGAGTGCGCGGCCGCCCCGAAGCCCACAGCCAGCACGAACTCCGGAAACTCCGCGACGTTGATCTCGCCTGTCACCGCGATGTTCCCATCCGTCGCCGACCCGTAGTGCCAGTCCATTCCATAGTGCTGCGTCACGTCCTGGTACCCATCGCTGGTGCCCACAAATCCGCAGCTCGCATGCTTGAAGCCGCAATCCGCAGCCATGGCCAGCGCCGAGCTGTTCCTCCATGCCAGCAACATCAACCGTCCGGCCACGTCCACAAGGTGGCCGTTGTTGTGCGCGCCGCCCCCATCCAGGTGCGGCGCCAGCAGTGCATAGACCTTCAACTTTCGCAGCAAGTCCGGATCGCCCGCGAACTTCACCCGCATCAGCAGTACCGGCGCATGCGGGTCACTGATGATCTCCTTCGTGATGCTGTAGCGCTCCTCAGGATCGCTGTTGACGATCTGCACCGCCGGCGCCTGCTGAGAAAGATAGAAAAATCTGTGCTTCAGGTCGCGCTTCTCTTCGTGGACAAAGCTCTCGCCATCCGTCACCAGCAGTCCCAGGTCACGCACCTGCGGCTTGTCGATGGTCGGGTTATAGATCTCGTTGATAATCCCGTGCGAGGTCGTCCACCAGATCTTGCTCGAGGTCGAATACGCCGTCCCGACAACCGACTTCTGGCTCGACGTCCACCGCGGCGCCAGCCCAGGCGCACCCGGCGCCTCGCCGTGCCCATCGAGCCACCGGTACATCCCGTGATCCTCGCTCACTCGCCTCTCCCCGCCCCGCACATCCTCACGCCACGGCGGCGCGCTCCACAAGAGCTATACAGAAAAATTCACAATGCGCTTAAGACGCGGGTCAACCAGCTCCGGATACAAAAACGAGCATCACGACCAAATCCATCTCGGCGTCATCCCGATCCGAGCGAAGCGAAATGGAGAGTCTGCCCTGAGCTTTTGAAGGGTATCTGCTGTTCGGCAGTGCAACCAAATGTGTGCTCCACCTGGTCTCTCGGGGACACGCGAAAAGGCCGAGTCGATTGCCTCACCAGACGTGAGCGACCGAAAGGAGCGAACCCAACAACCCGCGCCAAAGGCGCGTCCGCCTGGATGGCAAATCCTCAGAGCACCTGCGTATTCGCATCCGGATCAGGCTTGAAGCTGCACTCCCGCATCGCGCGCTGGACCTCCCGATTCTTCATGAAGGACTCCCACACCGACCCGGTCCGCAGGTTCTCCGCCATCAGCAGTCCGATCCCCACATCGATCCCGATCACGTCCTCGCCAAACCACCCCGCCGACGGCTGAAAGGCATCGACGAACCCGTATCGCTGGTACACACGGTCCTTGTAACGATCGCGCATGGTCGCCAACACGTGGGCGCACTCCGCCGGCAGAAAGACCACCGAGCCCGCACACGCACATGGCACCAGCGTGCCGTCCGGCTGGCCCATCGTCGGCGGCCCACCCCACACCCGGTAGCCCATCCGGGAATCCGACGCACTTATCCCCCACATGTTCTCGTCGATCCATGGGAACTTCTGCCCCTGGACCAGGCACCAGAGCTGGTGCGCCCGCGTCGCCGCAATCGAGTTGGTGAAGTAGTTCGCGTGCTTGTCGCGAATATCGCGATAGTCGACCCACGCTTGGGGATACTGGTGGATGAACAACGGCGCCACGCCCGTGATGTAGTCGATCCCGCCATAGGGCACGATCGGCCGCTGCAGCGCTTCCCAGCTCGCCGCCGTTATCGGGTGCGTCGGCGACGCGATTGCGAGCAGGTACATCGTCGTCAGCTCGGCATAAATATCCCAGCGGTGCTTCAGGAAGCCCTGCTCCGGCAGCCAGCCCATCGAGAGCGTGTCGCCGCCATTCAGCATCCACTGCCAATCCACCCGCCGGTAGAGCGTCGTCGCCAGGTTCTCGATCCGCTTGTTGCCCTCGAAATAGGTCCGGCAGTGCA
>DASZGZ010000079.1:0-3411 GCA_035938355.1 Acidobacteriaceae bacterium | reverse complement strand
CTTCATCACCACGCGGTCTGCGACCTCTAATATCAGCAGGACGAACATGAGCAGTCCGCCATAAAAGTGAAAATCGAAAGCAAAGACCTTCACTACATGCGACTTGGTGGTGAGGGTCCACTCCCCGCCGGGCACGATGACAAGCGCTAACGCAATCAGTAGAAGGACGCGTCGTGCGGGCGTCAGCTTTTCAATAATTCCCCAGAAGAACTGCCTCGCCATGCGCAAAAAGTGATTGCTGTGCGAAGCGCCCTCAATCCGTGTGGGATCCACCTCTTGCGAATACAGCCGATAGCTGGAGTGCGCATCTTTGCGGAACTGAAGCCAGAGCTGGCTGAGCTCCATGCCCTCGGTAACGCGCTGCCAGAATTGTCTGGCGCGGCCCTTCGATGGCTCTTTGCGCGCTCCTTGTTCTCCTGAGTAAAGAGGTGGCCTTGCCATGGAAATGAGTCTATTGGATCGAGCGATTGGAAACGGAGGCAGTCAGCATTGGGTCGAATGCGTCGTCCTCGCCAGAATGATTGCTTCCGCGCCTTTATCGCCCGATAATCCTGATCCATGCACATCGCCGGATCGTGGATACTTCTGATCTTCGTTGCGGTCGTCGCCGCGATATTGCTCTTGCTGCTCCATCTGACGCGGCTCGGCCACATCCTCCATCAGCAGATACCTGACCGTCCGCACCGCCGCCTTTTTCTCGCGTCGATCAGCTTCTTCATCACCTTTCTTGCGGTGCGCCTGCTGGTTCTGTCCATTACGCACCACATAGGGCCATTCAGCTATGTGGAGATGGGCGGCCGCCACATCCATCACCTGGTGTGGGGCATCCTGCTGCTGCTCATCACCGGCCATCTCACGCTGGCCGAGGTCGGCACCAAATCCACGCCGGGATCGATTTTTATGAGCCGGCTCCTCGCCATCGGATATGGCACCGGCGCCGCACTCACCCTCGACGAATTCGCATTATGGCTGAATCTGGATGCGATGGCTTATTGGTCGAAACAAGGCCGCGAGAGTATCGATGCTGTCGTTCTCTTTGGCGCCCTACTTGCCATCACCACTTGGGGAGCACCGCTATGGCAGCGACTTTTCCGGCGGCAGTCAGTCACGACGGATTAAGCAGATCTAATCAGCGGCAAATTACTGGATCTTCACGAAGCTAAATGCACCGATCATGGATCTTTGCGCAATGTGAGATGCCGAAAGACGGTATTGTCAGCCTGGGTCAGGGTGCCTTCTGCCTTCGCGCCGGCGACATTCAGTCTCCAAATGCCCTGCGGATATTGGCACACCCAGCTCTGCAGGCGATGATCATAATGGAACTGCAAAGTCCCCATATTGATCGCATTGCCGTTCACAATCTTATCCGCAGAGATCGACACATCATCCGATCGGTCGGGGAGCTTAGTCACTCGGTACACCACCGTCTCATTGTGGCAGGCAGTGTTTCTTGCGACGCACACCGACTCGCCGCGCCAGGTCCCAACAAAAGTAGAAGCTTCATCGGCAGCTTGCGCGTAAGTATTCGCCGCCGGCGCTAGAGCTGTCATCAAGGCAGCGAGGGCGATCGCGCATCGTATTATGAGCATTCAGGCACTCCGTCTGTCTATTGGTTCACTCCCGAAGCAAGGAAGCCGCCATCCACCGGCAGCACCACGCCCGTCACGTACGAGGCAGCCTCCGAAGCCAGAAACACCGCTGCACCCACTAATTCTTCAACCCGCCCGAACCGCCCCTGCGGCGTGCGCATCAGCAGCTCCTGCCCTCGCGGTGTCGAGTCCAGCAGCTGCTGATTCAACGCGGTGCGAAATACTCCAGGCGCAATAGCATTGACCAGCACGCCGCGCCGCGACCACTCCACGGCCAGCGAACGTGTCAGCGCAGCCACGCCTGCCTTGCTCGCCGCATACGACGCGACTTCATGAAACGACACGAAGCTATTCAGCGACGCGATGTTGATGATCCGTCCCGCGCCGCGCTCCAGCATCTGTGGCGCAAACACCTGGCAGCCGCGCAGCGTGCCGGTCAGGTTCGTATCCACGATCGAGCTCCACTCGCTCTCTTCAATCTCGAGCGTCGGCACGCGCCGGATGCGCCCCGCGCAATTCACCAGAATGTCGACCGTGCCCAGCTCGCGCGCTACCCGGTCGCGCAGCGCAATCAGGCTCGCGCGGTCGCCCACATCCGCCGCCTGCCGCACCGTGCGCCGGCCCAGCGCTTCGATCACCCGCGCCGTCTCCTCTAGCGGCTCCATCCGCCTGCCCGTTGCCACAACGTCCGCACCAGCCGCTGCCAGCCCCACGCTCAACGCTCGCCCAATGCCAGTCGTCCCACCAAGCACCACGGCCCGCTTGCCGCTCAGATCGAATAACGCAGGACCCAACTTCGCACCGCTCTCCGCTTCACTCACCAGCAACGCTCCTTCGTACTTTC
Organism: Acidobacteriaceae bacterium; assembly: GCA_035938355.1. Taxonomy (GTDB): domain Bacteria; phylum Acidobacteriota; class Terriglobia; order Terriglobales; family Acidobacteriaceae; genus KBS-83. The sequence continues at coordinate 978 of DASZGZ010000079.1, read as the reverse complement.
CCGGCGTCCACGAAGGTAGTTCACCATCGCGCGCCCATGTTGCCATCTTAACCATGGCTGGTTCTTCACATCGCAGGAGCAATGAATCCCTGCGCGATTACGCATAAGTCAACCCGACCTTACCCGGTGCCTCACCTCGCGCTTGCAATTCGTCACTGGTCACACACGGAAACATGTCTATCTCCTCTCGATGGGGTGTATACTCGCCGCCTCGGAATCACCTTCGTAAAATGTTTGGCCAGTTATTCGCCGGGGTAGGTCTGGGCTTGCTTGTCGGTGTATTGGTAGGTCTCTCGTCCTCGCCCGTTGTTTCGGTCGTGCTCGGAGCGCTTGCCGCCGGCATGGTGACTCTGCTCGGCTTCGCACGTTCCTCTAAAGACGGTGATTCCTCGTACGCTGAGGGATCCGTGATCCGCCTTGGCGGCTTTGGTGTCGCTTGTGCAGCAGCGGTCCTTCTGGGCGTGGCCATTCGAACCCACAGCTGGCTTTCACCGTCCATTGCCAATCAGGTTCCGAGGTCCAGAAGGCCGGTTACAGTGGCGCGGAGGCGCGAAGATGGGCTGCGTACAAAAATGTTGGCGCGATACTGGAGTCTGGATCGAGCAGCGGAAGCAACAATCCATCGCCTCCCGCTCGGGGAACCGACTCGGTAGCCGGAAGCGTGTTATTTAGCGGGGCCGATTCGGGCGAGTGTCAGCACTTCGACACCAGCCGATACAAAGACGCTCCAGAGCATCTTTACTCTCTTCGCCAGTTAGGGGGAAGTATGCGGAATACGCTGAGAAGATATCTATCCTGGACTCCGCAGAACAGAAGTCGGTACTCGAATCGCTTCGCGTTCTCTTCTGCTCGGCGTGCAGCTCACCACTTTTCCGGTTGGGTAGCGGACGCTCCTCATTCATCCAGTCGATGATATGAGTGGACAATGCAGAATGGCGTATAAAGCGTGCTTGAGGGCGCGGCGCTTACAAATTCAAA
>DASZGZ010000078.1:0-6576 GCA_035938355.1 Acidobacteriaceae bacterium | reverse complement strand
GGTGAAGAATCACAAATATCGCAGCATCGACGAAGAGCCGATACCGATGGCGTGGTGGATGTATGCGCAGATCCCGATCATCGGACCGGAGACTGTGGAGCTGCGGGTACATGGCGAGCCATTGGCGATACTGCCCGCGGCACAGAAGGCCCTGCAGCAGATGGATCCCAACCTGCCGCTGCTGAAGCCGATGGCCCAGCGAGCGCAATACGAAGAGACGATCTCAAATCAACTGCTGTTTGCGCGGCTGGCCGGGTTTTTTGCCATTCTCGGAGTCGTGCTCGTGGCAACAGGGCTGTACGGCACGCTGGCCTATCGCGTAAACAATCGCACGGTGGAGATTGGGGTGCGGATGGCGGTGGGTGCGCGGCGCGGACAGGTGGTGTGGATGGTGCTCCGCGACAGCCTGATGCTGACGGCATTCGGCGTGGCGATCGGCATTCCCTTCGCGCTGCTTACGGGCAGGGCGCTGGCCTCCTCGCTCTACGGTGTGAAGCCGAATGATGCGATCACGTTTGTGTTTGCCGTGCTGGGCATCGCGCTGGTGGCGATTGGAGCGAGCATGATTCCGGCGCGGCGCGCGGCGAATGTCGATCCGCTGACGGCGCTGCGTTCGGAATAGCGACTACTCCCAGCGCAGAGCGGCCACTGGATCGACGCGGGTGGCGCGACGCGCGGGCACGTAGCACGCGGCCATAGCAACCACAGTGAGGATCCCGGCCAGCAGCGCAAAGGTCACGGGATCGGTGGCGGCCACGCCGAAGAGCAGATCTGTCATCAGGCGGGTGAGCGCGAAGGCGCCGGCCGTGCCGATGGCGACACCGAGCAGCGCAAGACGAGTTCCCTGCCACAAGATCAGGCCCAGCACGTCCCGGCGTTGTGCACCCAGCGCCATGCGGATGCCGATCTCCTGCGTGCGCTGTCCGACGACATACGCAATCACGCCGTAGATACCGATGGCGGCCAGCCCCAGAGCGAGGACGGCGAATGCTCCGAGCAGGATCATTGCGAAGCGGCGTGCGGCGATCGAATCGGCGATGATGCTTTCCATGGTCTGATCGCCGAAGATCACCTGCTGGCTACTCATCTGGCGGCTGGTGCGGCGAATGGCGTCGAAGACCGGCGTGAGATTTCCGTCGTAACGTACTACCAGACCCGTACCTGACGAGACCAGCGTGATGAAGTCGTCCGGCATCTGCATGCAGGGTATGTAGAGCTGCGCGCGCAGCGACTGCGTGTCATCGAGATCGAGTCCCCACTGCTTCACGTGACCGACAATCCCGACGATCTCGAGCTTTCTTCCGCCGCTGTTCATGACGATGCGCTGGCCGATGGGATCCTGATGGGGGAAGTATTTGCGCGCGAAGACCTCGTCCACGACCGCGACGAGTGGCGAGTGCTCATCGTCCTGCGAGGTGAAGAAGCGGCCGCGCTGGAGCGGGATGTTCATCACGCTGAGATAACCAGGCTCGACGATGTAGTCGACGGCCCAGTTCATGCCGTCGTCATTGGCCGGTTTCGGCTGGCCGTCCAGCCAGAACACCTGTTCGTCGTCGCTGGACATGGGCAGTGCGCCCCACACCTGCGAGACCGCTTTCACTCCCCGGGTTGCCGTCAGCTTGTCATCGAGCTCGCGGTAGGAAGCACGAATCTGCTGCGGAGAGGCGTGGTTCACCGAAGGGGGAAAGGAGAGGCCGAAGGTGAGAACGTTGCGAGGGTCGAAGCCGGGATCGACCTTCGCGAGGCGAGACAGGCTGCGAACCATGAGTCCGGCGCCGATCAGCAGCACCAGCGCGACGGCCATCTCCGCGACGACGAAGGCGCTCTGTGTGCGACTGCGTGTTCCGCTGACGCCGCGGCCGCCCTCCTTCAGCGCTGTTTGGGGATCGGACTGCGAGGTCTTCCACGCCGGCACCAGGCCGAAGAGCGTGCCCGAGAGCAGCGAGATGCCCATGGTGAAGGCGAGAACGCGAAAGTCGAGACCGATTTCGTTGACGCGCGGGAGCGCCATAGGCACGAGTTTGAGAGCCGCATGCGTTCCCCAGGCAGCGAGGAGCAATCCGATGACGCCGGAGACGATGCCGAGCAGAAGGCTTTCGGTGAGAAGCTGGCAGATCACACGAGACTGGCTGGCGCCAAGCGCGGTGCGGACAGCGAACTCGCGCTTGCGCCTGGCCGAGCGCGCGAGCAACAGGCTTGCGACATTGACGCAGGCGAGCAATAGCAGAAAGCCCACCGCAGCAAGCAGTACCAGGAGGAGTGGGCGCACGTCGCCGACCATCTGTTCTTTCAGCGGACGCAGGCTTGCGCCGATGCCCTTGTCGGCATCCGGGAAAGCAGCGGCCAGGTTGTGTGTGACCCGGTCCATATCGGCCTTCGCCTGGGCGAGCGTGACTCCGGGCTTGAGGCGGGCGATTCCGTGGAAACCGAGGCCGGCGTTGCGATTCATGAGAATCGAGTTGTTCCACTGGCGGATGGGAGCGTAGATGTCACGCTCGCGGAAGCTGGGAAGACGCAGGTGGAAGCTCGACGGAATCACGCCGATGACGGTGAAGTCCTTGCCATCGAGGGTGAGGTTCTGGCCGAGGACATTTGGCGAAGCACTGAATTTGCGCTGCCACAGGCCTTCGCTGATGAGCGCGACGGGGGCCGCGCCGCCCTGCTCCTCGGCGGGCGTGAAGGTGCGGCCGAGGATGGGATTTACGCCGAGCAGCGGGAAGAAGCTGCCGGAGACAAACTCAGCATTTACCTGCTCCGCTTCGCCCTTGCCGGTGAGGCTGAAGGCAGAGCCACGAGCGACGGCCATCGCGGAAAAGGTGTGGTTGTCTTTCTGCCAATCGAGGAAGTTGGGGTAGGAGATGGAGCCCTGATCGAAGTTCGGCTTGCTCTCATTGACCGCGACGAGCTGTTCCGGCTGCGCGAAAGGAAGAGGATTCAGCAGCACTCCGTTCACGATGGAGAAGATCGCGGTGTTGCCGGCTATGCCGAGCGCGAGCGTGACGATGGCCACGATGGTGGAACCGCGGCTCTTCCACAGGACGCGCGCGCCGAAGCGGATATCGCTCGCGAGCATTTCGAGCATGGGCAGGCTGGCGCGGTTGCGGTATTGCTCTCGTGTCTGTTGCACGCCACCGAGCTTGATGAGCGCCTGCCGCCGCGCCTCCTGCGGAGTCATTCCGGAGCGGAGGTTGTCCGCGATGTGCATCTGGAGATGGGATTCGATCTCGTCCGCGAAGTCGCGGCCTTCCTGCTCCCGGCGGAAGAGGCCGGCACATCGCAACAGCCACGCACGCAGATGCCTCATGAAGACCTCCGGAGCAGCGCAGGATGGCTGCCGCTCTTTCTATTGGTTTCCAATAAGAAGGTATGCGAAGTTCTATTGGATAGCAATAGGAGATGCGCGAGCGCGTGCCCGGGCGCATACTGCTTTCGCGCTTTCGTGTATGAAGCTTAGGCGAAGTTGCGCAGCGCGAGGACCGCGTTGAGGCCGCCGAAGGCAAAGGAGTTGCTGAGGCAGGCTTCTACCTGTTGGGTGCGGGCGGCATTGGGGATGACGTCGAGGTCGCACGCGGGGTCGGGCGTGGTGTAGTTCACGGTCGGCGGGAGGATGCCGTTGGCCAGGCTGAGGGCGGAGGCTGCAGCCTCGATGGCGCCGGCTGCTCCCAGCGTGTGGGCGTGCATGGACTTGGTAGAGCTGATGGCGAGCTTGTCTGCATGCGCGCCGAAGACGAGGCGGATGGCCGCGGTCTCGGTGCGGTCGTTGACTTCCGTTGCGGTGCCGTGGGCGTTGATGTAGCCGATCTGCTCCGGGGCGAGGCCAGCATCGCGCAGGGCCATGCGCATGGCGCGAGCGGGACCTTCGGCGGAGGGCTGCGTGATGTGGCAGGCGTCGGCGGACATGCCGAAGCCGACGATCTCTGCGATAGGCTTTGCGCCGCGGGCGAGCGCGGCCTCGAGTGGCTCAAGCACCAGCATCGCGCCACCTTCGCCGAGAACGAGGCCGCTGCGGTCGGCGGAGAAGGGGCGGCAGGTGTCCTTGCTGATGACGCGCATCGCCTCCCAGGCCTTGAGATTGCCGAAATAAAGAGGTGCCTCACTGCCGCCGGCCAAGGCAAAGGGTGCGCTCCCGGAGCGGACCATGTGAAAGGCCTGGCCGATGGAGTGCGCGGAGGAGGCGCAGGCGGTGGAGATGGTGTACGACGGGCCCTGGATGCCGAATTGCATGGAGATGTGGCTGGCTCCGGCGTTGGCCATGCCAAGCGGGATGGTGAGCGGGTGGACGCGGTTGCGATTGTGGATGTAGAGCTCGCGGTAGCCAATCTCTTCGGCAGAGCGGCCGCCGATGCAGGAGCCGGTGACAACCGCTCCCTCCTCACGCATGGCGGGTGTCAGCTCGAGGCCGGATTGGGCCATCGCTTCCTTCGCCGCGACGACAGCGAATTGCGCGAAGCGGTCCATGAGGCTGATGTCTTTGGCGGCCAAGTGATCTTCGGGAACGAAGCCTTCGATGTCGGCGGCGTGCTTGAAGCGGATCTGATCGAAATCAGGAGAGTGGATGGCGTGGATGCCGCAGGTGCCGGCGACGAGGGAGCGCCAGAAGGCATCGCGTGTGAGGCCGATCGGGCTGATGACGCCGACGCCGGTGATGACGACGCGCGGCACGTCAGCTTTCCGGAGTGGCCTTGGCCTTGGCCTCGACCAGGTGCGTAATGCCGGCGATCATCTCCGGAATGTTCTGAACCTTCTTGGCCTCTTCATCATCAATCTCGATGTCGAACTCACTCTCCAGATCGAAGAGGATATTCAGGCGGTCGAGCGAGTCGACGCCCAACTCCTCGAAGGTGCTATCGGGGCGCACCGACTCCAATGGGATGCGGCGGGTGCTGGCAATGATCTTGAGAACACGGTCCTGGATCGAATCAGACATAAGCGGCGTAAGAGCGCAGGCGGCCGGACTACAACCGCAGGCACCAAGGTGAGGCCAAACTCCCAGCGTTTTGTAATCGAACTGTCATTCTACCTTGTTTCTCTTGGATGCCCTGTTTCCCGTGCGGGAACCTCGGCTGGCTCATCGAGTTATGCTGAAAATGTGGTCCTCGCGGAAGGGCGGCGTATACCACGGCTCACCTTAGAAAACCGTTAACGGAGGAAGTTTGCCACTCGTCACCCTGTCACTTGAAGCTGGCCGCACCCGGGAACAGAAGCGCCAACTGGCGGATGCGGTGTACGAGGCGCTGCGGGCGGCGATCCAGATCCCGGAGAAAGACCGCTTTGTGGCCGTTCGGGAGCACGCGGCCGGGGACCTGATTGCCGACCCTGGGTATTTGGGTGTGGCGCGGAGCGAGCACCCGGTGTTCGTGGAGATCACGCTGCGGCGTGGCCGGCCGCCTGAAAAGAAGCAGGCGCTGTATCGCGAGATTGCTCAGCGGATGACCGCAACCGGGCTGGTGCGGGCCGAGGACCTGCTGATTGTGCTGCATGAGAACGACCTGGCGGATTGGTCCTTCGGCAACGGCGTTGCGCAGTACGTAGTAGGGGAACAGCAATGAACGAACCGAGGATAAGCGGATGCTGAGCGATCTGAAGCCGCTGGTTCCCTACCTGAAGCGCTACCGGCGCGGCTTCTTCTGGGGCGGCGTGTCGGTGGTGCTGTCGAACGCGATCTGGATCCTGTTTCCGCAGGTACTGCGCATCGCGATTGACGACCTGAATCATGGGGTGACGCAGCAGAAGATCATGCGTTATGCGGCGCTGCTGGTGGCGGTGTCGCTGGCTAAGGGCGTCTTCCTCTTTCTGACGCGGTGGATCATTATCGGCATTTCTCGCGACATTGAGTTCGATCTGCGCAACGATCTTTTCCGCCAACTGGAAAGGCAATCGGCCAGCTACTACGCCGAGCATCGCACCGGCGACATCATGGCGCGCATGACGAACGACCTGAATGCGGTGCGTCAATTGCTGGGGCCGGCGATCATGTATAGCGCCAATACCGTGCTGTTCTCGATTGGCGCGGTCATCTTTCTGCTGCGCATCAGCACGTTTCTGACGCTGGTGGCGCTAGTGCCACTGCCGCTGGCGAGCGTCCTGGTGCAGACGATGGGACGTAAGATTCACGAGCGCTTCGAGCGCATTCAGGCGATGTTCTCGGAGATTTCCGCACAGGCGCAGGAGAACTTCTCCGGAGCGCGGCTGGTGCGGGCGTTTGCGCAGGAAGAGGCGCAGATTGCCTCGTTCGAAACGGCGAACCGCGAGAATGTGCGCCGCGGATTGCGTCTGGTGCAGCTGATGGGCATGCTGTGGCCGACGCTCGAATTCATCCTGGGACTGTCGCTTGCGATCACCTTGCTGGTGGGCGGGCATGAGGTGCTGACGAGCCGCATCACGGTGGGCCAGTTCGTCGCCTTCAACACCTACATGATGATGCTGACGTGGCCGGTGATCGCGCTGGGGTGGGTGGTGAACTTGGTGCAGCGCGGCACGGCTTCGGTGTTCCGCATTCACGAATTGATGACGGACAAGCCGACGATCGACGATGCAGCGGCGGACACAACGCTGGGGCCGGAGACGCGACTGAAG
>DASZGZ010000077.1:0-2620 GCA_035938355.1 Acidobacteriaceae bacterium | reverse complement strand
GTACACAATATCCGGATCGCGCTCCTTTGCCGGCGCGCCCACCAGTGTGTCGAGCATGGCATCGAAGAATGGCGCAGTGCCCTCTCGCTGGATCTTTTCAATGGTTGCTTCGCGCGTGCGCCGTGCCTCGGGCGTATCGACGTGCGGCTTGGCACTGCAGATGGCGAGCGCGCGCATCCGCTCGGGCGCCTGTCTCCACAATTCATAGAGCAGATAACCCCCGATGGAGCAGCCGCAGAAGATGGCACTTTCAATGGAGAGAGCGTCGAGCAAGCGCAGCACGGCGAGGCCCATCGTGTGGATGCTTACCGTCTCATCGCCCAGCGGCGATAGCCCATGCCCCGGAAGATCGGGCAAAAGCACACGATACTCCGGCTCTAGCAGCGCCGCAGCCGGCTGCCAAAAGAAATGATCGACCGGCGTGGGATGCAGGAAGACCACCCACGGCCCGCGGCCGCGATCCTCATAGTGCAGGAGATCGCTCATCGCTGGTGGCTCAACTTTCTTTGCACGCGTCCGCCTGGAGTTGCTGGTGCGCTGCTCGCCGTCCGGCGCCAAGGCCGCTCAGCCAATCGGGCCGCTTTCGATCGCGGCCCAATTTTGGTCGAATCTGCCTTACGCCTGCGGGTTGGCCGGCGGAGGATAGCTCGCAGCCGTCGGCAGCATCAACGGCTCCTCTGGCACTGCCACCCATAGAACGATGTAAAGAATCAGGCCGACACCGCTGAAGCACGCCAGCAGGACGAAGACCACACGCACCAGTGTCGTGTCCCATCCGTAGGTGACGGCGACTCCCTGGCACACGCCGGCAATCACGCGTCCCATGCGCGGCCGTACCATTCGCCGCTGGGATGCAGAAGGCGGCACCGCCCGGGTGCCCTGAAATGCGCCGCCCACGGCAGATCCGCAGTGCGGGCAGTGCCGTGCATCCGTCGCTATCGCTTTGCCACAATTGCTGCAGTAAAACGCCATCTGCCTCTCTCCCGCATAACAGTGATCGAGTTCTACCGTATACGACGAAACATCGCAGCTCGAAGTTCCCTGAGCTCCAGCGCTCGGGAACTGCCGCGCCAGAAACATAGCTGCAGATTCAGCCCTTGTACGGCGCCTTCAGATAGCGGCGCGCATCCGACGCCTGCTCACTGTCTCCCAGCGCCAACACATCACGATACGCCGCTTCAGCCTGTTCACGCTTGCCTAATAAGTCGTACTCCATGCCTGCGCCAAGCCGCGCGCGCCGTTTCAGGTCCGGGCTCAGCGTTGGCTGCGCCAGTACATGCTCGAAGGCAGCCGCGGAGCCCGCCGCATCTCTTTGCCCATGTAGAGTATCGGCCAGTCCGTACCACGCCAGCTGGAGATGCGCATTGGTGAAGTACCCCGGTTGCCTCGAGTGTTCGAGCAGCTCGCGATAGAGCGCGAGCGCCTGTTGCGCCCGACCCGCGTCCTTCTGCAGATTGGCTGCTTCGAGCCAGAACAGAAAGTTGTGCGGGTACTGCTGCTTCAGTGAATCGTTCCACTTCGCAGCCTCGTCGTACTTGGCCTCCCGTCGCAGGAAGAGGGCCAGCGCAGTCCGCGCCTCTACCGACGTCGTCACGCCATGCTCGCCGTCATCGCGCAGCAGGGCGAGGCCCTTTTCTTTGTTGCCATGGATGCCTGCCAGCCCCACCACCAGTTTGATCGCCCGCGGCAGCGCGCCCACGACATACTGGTGTACCCCGACCACCAGCTCGGCATCCACGTAGTTCGGATCGAGCTCAAGCACCTTGTCGTTGTCGTCGCGCGCCTGCAACGCCTGCCGCAGCGCCGAGATAAACGATCGCTGCACCAGGCCCATGTAGGTGGCCCGCAGGCTCTTCGCCCAGCCGCGTGCGTACAACGCATCCACGTCCTTCGGGTTCTTCTGCAACCGCGCGTCGGCCAGACGAATGGCCTTGTCGGAGAGCTCCTCGATGTGCGCCGAGAAGGCCTTGTCCTCCACCACCTGATGTTTCCCGGTCAGAAAACCGTCATGCGCATACTGCGTCGTATCCAGCAGGTCCAGGTTGTAGAGCTGGTGGAACAGGACCGTCTCAAGCACGTAGTCCGCCGCCATCGGATCATTCGGATGGGCCTGCTGGATCTTCTGAAAGCTGCGCAGCGCGCCGTCGTAATCCAGCGTGTAGAAGCGCTCGTAGGCCGCGCGTACGTCCGGCTCCCGGTTCAGCGGATTGGTATGAATCACCCGCTCCTCGGCGTGCATCACGAGCGGCCAGAGCAGCACTATGACCAGGCCTGCTAAGCCAATCGCCCAGCGTGTCGTTCTCAATCCACCCCGTTTCTGGGGATCCTTCCTCATCCTGACGTGCTCTTCCCGGATCCCAGCCGCGCAGATCCATCCTTAAATTCCAGTCTCAGGAATAGGCCCACCAGCCCGGTACCGCGCCCGTTCATACAAAGCTACGCGTTCATTGTCAGCTGCGCGAATGACGGTCTGAGCACTTCCCTATGCAAAGACGGAAAATATTGGCTATCGGACGCCGCACGTTTTATTTATGCTTGCAGCAAATTTCGCCAGCTTCTTCAATCGCCCACGCCCAACCCGCACTCCACCCCCAGGGGGACGGAATGACCAGGCAAGAGG
>DASZGZ010000076.1:0-11022 GCA_035938355.1 Acidobacteriaceae bacterium | reverse complement strand
GGTGCTGTAATGCGTCTGCCCGGGCAGGATCGCAAGCTCATTGACCGACCGCTGCGACCCATCCAGCCCGGCATCTCTCTGCCCGCCGCCCAGCAGGCTATAGAAATCCACAATATGCTGCAGGCGCACCGCATCCGCATCTGCGAAGACCAGCATCGTCGGCGAGCGGATCGCGCTCACTTCCTTCGACCAGTCGTAGTCCTTGCGCAGCAACTCGCCCAATTTAGCGAAGAGCGCTTCCCAATTCACATTGGGATACATCTTGCTCAGCGGCGACTGCTTCATCTGCGCGCCGGTCGCAGCGTTCATGTGGTCGAACGCGGTCAGTACCTCCGGATACATCCCGTTGCGCGCGAATCCCGCAGAGACGACCACCAGCTTGCGCACAGACTGCGGATGCCGGATCACCGTCTGCAGCGCAACGTAGCCACCCAGCGAGTAGCCCATCACATCCGCCTGTTTCAAGCCGAGATATGCAATGAGCGCCGCGATATCATCCGCCATAGCTTCACAACTCATCGGTCGATCGATATCGGCGGTGTGTCCGTGGCCCTGCAACTCCACCGCGATCACCTGCCGGCCCTTCGCCAGCGCCTCTACATTCGGCCCAAACATCGTGATGCCCACGACACCGCCATGGATCAGCACCAGCGGCTCGCCCGCGCCGTGAATCTCGTAGTACATCTTCAGCCCGTTCACCGGCGCATAGCCCGTCTTCACCGGTGCGGGTGCCCCCGACTGTGCGCTCGCCAGCGACGTTGCTGCTAGGACGCCCGCTGATGTAGCAAGAAAGCTTCTGCGCGTTGGATAGGCTGAGGATCCGTTCTGTCTCTGCAACTGGGTCTTCCTCCTGCATGGTGTTCTGCCGCGCTAATCGCTCCGGGGATTGCGCAACAGTCGTCCACCATAATCGTGGTTGGCGAACATGTCTACCGAGGTGAAAACGGCTACCTGCATTCCGGTCTTCCTGGCATTCGCCGGCACGATCCGGGAAGTTCTCCACCACACCCTGCCGTACTCTTAATCCATGGGCCGCATCCGCGTACTCACCGACCAGGTTGCCAACCAGATCGCCGCCGGCGAAGTGGTCGATCGTCCCGCGTCCGTGGTCAAGGAGCTGCTCGAAAACGCACTCGATGCCGGCGCCACCCGCATCCGCATCGAGGTCGAAGGCGGCGGCCGCAAGCTCATCCGCATCATGGACAACGGCTGCGGCATGGTGCGCGACGACGCCTTGCTCGCCTTCGAGCGCCACGCCACCTCAAAACTCCGCACGAGTGATGATCTGCTCGCCATTTCGACATTAGGCTTCCGCGGCGAAGCATTGCCTTCCATCGCGTCCATCTCCCGTCTTGATCTCGAAACCCGCGCTGCCGAGGAGCCCGCCGGCACCCGCGTCGAGATCGTCGGCGGTCGCATGCATCGCGTCGAAGACGCCGGCCTGCCGCCCGGCACCACCATCGCCGTCCGCGATCTCTTCTTCAACACACCGGCGCGTCGCAAATTCCTCAAGTCGGAAACCACGGAGCTCTCACACGTCACAGCACTGGTGACACATTACGCGCTTGCCCATCCCGAAAAGCACTTCGAGCTGCACTCCGCCACCCACGCGCTGCTGCAGGCGCCGCCCGTCGCCCAGCCTGCCGATCGCATCTTCCAGATCTTCGGCAGGGAAACGCTCGATCACCTGCTCCCCATCGCCGCCGAAGTCGACCTTGAACGCGTCGGCCTGCCCGCGCCGCCGCCGTGGAAGCAGGACGAAGACTACGAGCCGCCCGTCCCTGGCCATCTGCGCCTCAGTGGTTTCACCTCGAAGCCCGAGCTCGAAAAGCTCAATCGCAACTCCATCTATTCTTTTGTCAACCGCCGCCTCGTCCGCGACCGCCTGCTTCTCCACGCCGTCTCGGAGGCCTATCGCAACATCCTCCCGCCCACATCCTTTCCCGTCGTGCTGCTCTTTCTCGAACTGCCGCCGGAAGAAGTAGACGTGAACGTGCATCCCGCGAAAACGGAAGTCCGCTTCCGCCAGCCCAGCTTCGTGCACGACTTCGTGCGCGACACCCTGCGCAACAAGATCGTGCAGTCGCGCCCGGCCATGGGCTTCCTCGCCGCGCTTGAAACGCACGCCGCCGCGTCGCCGTCGCTGCTGCCCGGCGTCTCCGCAATCCCCGGCGCGCCAGAGTCGGCGCCCTTCACCGGCAGCGCCGACTCCTTCGCGCTCGAACACCCGCCCGTCGGTCCCATGGCCCAGCGCCTCGACTTCGCGGCAGCCGGCAACGGCACCTCTATTGCAGCCGAGGAAGCTGCTGCGCTCGCCATGCTCACCGCAGAGCTACCGCCGACCTTCTCCGCCAATTCGGACCAGCCCATTGCCAACGCGTATGCCGTAGCCGATGAAGCCATCACCCTCCACGCCCTCGCGTCGCTCAAACCCATCGGCCAGCTACGCGAGTCCTTCATCCTCGCCACCAACGAGGAAGGCCTCTGGATCATCGACCAGCACGTCGCGCATGAGCGCGTCCTCTTCGAAAAAATCCTGCGCGAGCGCGAAGTCGAGAGCGTTCAGCGCCAGCGCCTGCTCATGCCGCTGCTCATCGACCTCACGCCGGCCCAGATGGTCGCCTTCTCGCAGATCGCTGCCGAGCTTGAGCGCAATGGCTTCGAGGTCGAACCTTTCGGCCCGCGCACCCTCGCGATCAAGGCTGCGCCGGTCGGCCTCGAAGGCCGCGAGCTCGAACGCATGCTCATCGAAGTGCTGGAGCAGAGCGATCGTCTCGATCAGCGCGAGAACCTCGCCACCGCCCGCGCGCGCATCGCCGCCTCCCTCGCCTGCCACTCCGCCATCAAGGTCAACATGCCGCTCGATCCCGAGCGCATGGCCTGGCTGCTCCGCGAACTGGGCAAAACCGAGCTGCCCACCAGCTGCCCCCACGGCCGCCCCATCGCACTACGGTATTCTTGGAAGGACATCGAGCGCGCATTTCACCGCGTCTAAGCAGCTTCGAGCGGGGCCGCACTCCTCTCTTCCTCGAAAGAAAAAACCGAGAGAAGAAATCAAGATCGGAAGTCATGAATCAGAATCAACTGGAACAGGCCCGGCACGCACGCTGGCGTCAGGACGGCAACGCGCTGCTCACGCTCGACGATGCCGAGCGCTGGCTCGCCGAGACGCCCTTGTGCCTCTATCTGCCGCGCCGCCAACATCTGCCCGTGCCCGCGCCCAGCTTCGTGGAGGCCATCGCTGGCCGCCCCGGTTCCACGCCCGGCCCGGAACACATCGCTGCTGCCGCGCAGATGCTCGCGCGCCTCGTCGCATCGGGGGCCGTCATCGCGCTCAATCTCTTCGGCGCCGCACCCGGCATCGGTGTCTCCAGCTTTGTCGGCGAACACCCGGACTTCCTCGCCACGCCCGAGGCGCTGCCCTATCTCTACGCGATGCAGCCTGAGCGCAATCCCAAGCGCGCCCCCACGACTGTCGGCGGTGCCCGCGTCTCTCCGCTCGCCGCCGAGGCCTACAAGCTGCTCGAACGCGAAGGCGCTCTCACCACCATCGAGCTGCGCACGCGTCTCGGTCGCGAGGTCACCGAAGCTGCGGTCCTGCGTTCGCTTGCGGAGCTCTGGCACACCATGCGGGTTGTGCCCGTGCCCGCGGAAAATCCGCCGGAGGGGGCCCATTGGGAGCTGCTCAGCGCGCGCCACCGTCGCGAGCTGAACATCGGCAGCACCCATTCGCAGACCACCGCGCTCTCCATCCTCGTCTCGTTCTATCTGCAGTCTGCCGTCTCCGCCACCGCGGAAGAAGTAGAGATATTCCTCTCGCCCCTCGCGTCGCGCTCGCGCATCCACGACGTTGTCCACGGCCTCTCCACCACGCGCCAGCTCGCGTGCTTCTCGCTCGCCGGTGATGAACAGTTCTACGTCGAAGGCACACTGCCGGAGGTCGCGGAAGAGGAAGAGACGGTCGTTCTGGCTGCCAGCGCAATCGGAGAAGACGCTGGTCTCGAGCAGAACGAGCCGGATCTGACCGAAGCAGCAGCAGCGAACCCCGAAGGGATTTCGCAGGAGAGGTCTGCCGCGCCCCGGCGCGCGCATCGTCCCGCCTTTGCAGACCGTGCCCGCGGCAGCTTCGCCGCGCGGGATCGCAAAGCGCCGTCAGGCGATCGCAGAGGGCCCTCTCAAGATCGCAGAGGACCGTCTCGCGATCGTGCACCGCGTCGCGAAGGAGGCTTCGGCCGGCCTCAGCGCAGCGATTCCGCCAGGCCGGAGCGTGGAACCTTCCGTCGTGCCGAAGGAGCAGAGGGAGCAGCCCGTCCGCCTCGGCCGAACTTCGAGCGTCGCGCTCGCCCCAGCTTTGAAGGTTCTTCGGAGAGGCGCGCACGTCCGGGTGGCCCATCGCGCTCAGGCACTTCAGATCGCCCGAAGCGCTTCGGAGCTCCAGATCGTGGAACTCCAGATCGCGGAACTTCAGATCGTCGCGAATATGGCGCGTCCAAAGGCAAATTCGGCGGCGGCTTCTTCGGCAAGGGCCGTCCACCGCGGCCCGTTGGCAGTGTCTTCCGCAGCGATAAGCCTGCTGGTGAACGCCCCACCCGTTCTGGCGAAGCCACAGATCGCCCGCGCTTCCGCCCAGCAGCAGGTGCCCCAGCAACAGGCGCCCGATCGTCACGCTTCGGACAGGGCCGTCCCGCCCGCCCCGCGCGTGATGGCGAGCGTCCGCCACGCAGCTTCAGCAGAGGCGAAGCAGGAGGCACCCGGCCCGACCGTCCCTTCCGCAAGCCGCAAGGGGATCGCCCAGCCGGTGGCCCAGGCCGCTTCGAGCGCCGTCCAGGAAGTTCGGGGCGTCCCGGGGGAGCAGCGCGACCGGGTGGATCAGGACGTCCCGCAGGACGTTTTGGCGAATCAGGACGTCCAGCGCGTCCCGCTGCTTTCAGCCGTCCGCCTCGTCGCGACGGCGAATCACGCCCATCCTTCCGTGAAAGGCCGTCGCGCCCGCAGGGCGACCGACCCTTCAAGCGGCCGTATTCGTCCGCGGGCGATCGTCCCGCGAGACGCGCGCCCGGTGGCCCGCCATCCGGCACCGACCGTCCGGAGCGCAGATTCACGCCGCGTCCACGCTCTGAAGGCGCTTCTTCACGGCCAGAAGGCGCCCGGCCACGCCCCGAAAGCGGTGACCGCGGAGCACGGCCCTTCCGCCCCGGCGGCCCGCGCCCCGGCGGAGAACGACCCAGCCGTCCCGGCGGATTCAGCAAGCCGGGTGGCCGGCCCAAATCATTCGGCAAGCCCAGCTTCGGCAAACCACCCTACCGCAAGCCTGCAGGCGATCGTCCCGCAGCGGGTGAAGCAGGCGCAGAGCGTCCCCGCTCACCGCGGCCGGCATTTGGTTCGCCGCGGCCCGCATTCGGTTCCGGCGCACGCAAGCCCTTCGGCAAACCGCGTCCCGGGGGTGCAGCTTCCGGACGACCGCGCCCCGCAGGCGCTGGCAAGGGCCGCACCTCCACAACCACAAGTTCCGGCAAGCCGCGTCGGCCCGGTGGCTTTGGCAAACCCGGCGCATTTGGCAAACCGGGCGCTCCCGGTCGCCCGCCCGCCAAGGGAAGCTTCGGTGACTTCAAGCCACGCGGCAAGCCCTCGGCTGCCAAACGTCCGGCCACGAAACGTCCCGGCGGCTTCGCAGCTCCCAAGCGCAAACCGCGCAGCGAAGGAGACGAAGGCTAGTTGAACGAACGTAAGCCGCTCACAGTAGCGATAGACGGTCCTGCCGGTGCAGGGAAGAGTACCGTCGCCCGCGCCCTCGCACAGCGCTTCGGCCTGCTCAACCTCGAAAGTGGCGCCATGTATCGCGCCTTCGCGCTGAAGGCCATCGAAGCCGGCATCGCCACCAACGATGCTGCAGCGCTCGAAGCCCTCGCGCACGCCACGCAGGTGCGTCTCGAGCCGGGTCAGGATGGCAATCGCGTCCTGCTCGATGGCGTCGACGTCACATCGCAGCTCCGCACTCCGCAGATCACCGCAGCCGCATCGGAGGTCAGCGTGCATCCGCCCATTCGCCGTTGGCTCGTCGCCCTGCAGCAAGCGCTCGGCGCAAAGGGCAACGTCGTGATGGAAGGCCGTGACATCGGCACCGTCGTCTTCCCCCACGCGCCGGTCAAAATCTTCCTCGACGCCTCACCGGAAAAACGCGGCGAGCGCCGCTATGAACAAACCCGCGGCGATGAACAAACCCGCGGCGATGAACAAACCCGCAGTGACGACCAGACGCGTGGCACCGCTATAGCCACGCAACTCCCCGTGAAGGTTCTCGAAGAGATCCGCGAGCGAGACCGCCGCGACCGCACCCGCGCCGACTCACCCCTCCGTCCCGCACCCGACGCCACCATCATCGACTCGACAGACCTCACTCTCGAACAAGTGATCGAGCGAGCATCAACGCTGGTCGAGCGTTATCTCGCCAGCGAGTAACTTTCCTCCATGGACGATCCAGAGTGGCTCGAGATGATCGCATTGCTCGAGAGCGTCGGCGTGAAGTTCGAAAGCGGGCTGACCGATCTTGAGGTGGAAGCCACGGAAGAGAAGTTCAACTTCCGCTTTCCACCCGATCTGCGCGCATTCCTGCAAACCGCACTTCCAACCGGTGAACACCTTCCGAACTGGCGCTCCCGCGATGAGGCAGAAATCCGGCAGCGATTGAATTGGCCACTCGACGGATGCTTATTTGACGTGGAGCACTGCGACTTCTGGCTTCCAGAATGGGGACCGAAGCCTCAATTGCTTGCAGATGCGTTAAAGATCGCGACAGAAATGATCGCTGAAGCGCCGAAGTTAATCCCGATCTATTCGCACCGTTTCATTCCAGAAGAACCGCACGAGGCAGGGAATCCAGTTTTCTCCGTCTATCAGATGGACATCGTCTACTACGGCTTCGATCTGGACGACTACCTGCGCCACGAATTTCATCTTCCTGAACGCAAAGATTGGCCTGCGAAGGTGCGTCCCGTCAGGTTCTGGAACCTAGATCGAATCGAAGGATTTCGGTGAAGAAGACGGATACCTACTGCGTCGTAGTCTGCGGCACCGGCGCATTCTTCGGCACGCTCAAATGCGGCGCCCGCGGCGGTTTCGGCACCTTCGGCACACCGGTTTCCGGTGCCTCCGGTGCCTCCGGTTTCTCCGGTGCCTCGGGAGCCTCCGGAGCCTCAGCTCGCTTTACCTCGATGTCTCCATGCTCCGCCACCAGAACTACCGGTGTCGCATTCCCGCCACTGCCCGTATCGCCGATCAGCGTGTGTTCGCTCCGCTCCACCTTGCCCGTATAGGTCAGGTCGCTCGACACCTCGCCGTCGTGGGCGCTCGCGTCCACATGGAAGAGGTGATCCGCAGGCAGCCCCAGGGTGATCGCGCCGTTGCGATTGTGCAGATTGATCGCGCCGTCGCCACCGTTCAGGTCCACCTTGATGTCCCCGTCCGAGGTCGCAATATCCAGCGGCCCAGCAATCCCGCTCAGCGTGATGTTCTTCGAACGCGTCGCCGCCTGCACACGGCCCTTCGCGTTGGTCAGCGTCAGGTCGCTGTCGTCCAGCGACAGATCGCCGTCCAGGTGGTCCACCTCAAACGTCGTCCGGCTGGAGTGGAAGGTCAAAGGCGCGCTCAGCTTGGCCGCGTTGACTTCGCCCAGGAAATCGCCATCCAGCGTCACCCGGCCGGTCACGTCGGAGATATTCGCGTCCTCCGTGCGTCCGCTCACGGAGAGCGTGCTCGTCAGCGCATGCGCTGAGAAGTCGCCGCCGGACATATGCGCGGTGCACGCGCCGCCAATCTTGTTCAAGGTCACATTGCCGTGTCCCGCATCGACGCCGATGGTGCCGTTCAGCCCATTCACCGCGACGTTGCCGCGTCCGGCCTTCATCGAGATACTGGTATTCGCCGGCACCTGCACTGTCAGATCCACGCTGCCGCGGTCGATGTTCTGCGTCTTGAGCGTGGCCTCGTTGCCGTTCACTTCAAGCTCCGGCCGCAGCTTTGCCAGCTGCTTCTCGGCATCCCGGTCGCTCGAGGTGTAGACCGTCTGGTGCGCGCTTATGTGGATGCGGTCATCTGTTGCCGCAGAGATGGAGACATCGCCGTGCGGGTTTTCGATCGTCAGCTTGCCGTTCGCCCCGAAGGCCTGGTCGAACTGCCTGTCCGCATCGTGCTGCTGCCCGAACAGGTGCATGCTCCAGTTGTTATCGTCGTCGTTGGGGAAATGCCACCCGAACGGACTGTTCATCGCATGCTTGCCCACCACGCCCAGCACTGCTACCAGCACGATGAGGAACACCAGCCCGCCCACGCCCGTGCGCCTGCTGTAGGGATCGCCCTGCTGCAGATACCATTCGCCCAAGAGCGCGAGCCCCATGCCGATCAGCAGCAGCGGCCACCAGCGGACATACCAGTCCCAGAACTCGTAGCCGCTGATCGTGCCCGCCTGGATCAATAGAGCCACTACGCCGATGATGATCAGCACGATCGGCCTTACCAGCGTCGGCCGACGCCAGCCGCGGTAGTAGGCGCGCTGGGCGCGCCACTGCTCCTTCGCGGCCCGGCGCTGTTGCTTCCATTGCCAGCGCGGATCAGGACCGCCCGGCGTCGATGGACCGGAGGTGAATGGCGGAGGTGCTGCGGCCATCAGCGGCCTCCTTCCGAAGGATCAGAGTGTCCGGCGGGTGTAATGTCGCTCGGCGGTGCCGGCACGATCCCCGTGCCCGGCGAAGGCGGCGCTGTCTGCCATCCGGTCGGCGGCGGCGGCGGGTAGCCTGCTCCTGCGTACGGTGGATACGGCGGCGGCATCTGCGATGCATCGGGCGCGGTGAACGCAGCGCGCTCGGCCAGCGCCAGCACTCCGGCCAGCACCAGATAAAGCGGCCAGCTCTGCCCGAAGCTCAGGATGTGCCACTCGTGCAGCAGCGCCGTCACCCCGAACATCAGTAGGAACGCCGGGCCGCGCATACGCCGGATCAGCAGCCAGCGATTCATCGCGTGCCTCCCGTCGTATCCGTCGGCACAGAATGCGTATGTCCGGGGCTGTGGATCGAGGATGGGTCCATCGGCGGAAGCGGAGGAGCAACGCTCTGCGTGCGGCGGAAGATGATCCAGATGCCCAGCCCAATGATCAGCAGCGGCCATCCATGCGCAACCCAGTCATGGTGCAGCAATCCGAGCGAGCCGAAAAGGAACAGGATGCCCAGTCCGATCAACACGATCGCACCCGTCGGAACGTCCCGTCCCACATACCGCGGAGGAAATGGTGGCATCGGCGGATAGGGCTGGCCCGGCGTGTAGCCATATGGGGGCTGACCCGCATAAGGCTGACCCGGGTATGGCGGATAAGGCTGATTCGGATCCTGGCCCGGAACATAACCCGGCGCATAACCCGGCGCACCCGCGGGCGGGACAAAGCCGGCACTGGTTGGCCCGGGCTGCCCGTACGGCGGCTGGCCTGCTCCTGCCACAGGCTCCCAGCTCGACCCTGGAGGCGGCGGCACCGGAGGAACAGGCGGCACGCCGGGAGACGGATGGATGCCCAGCCGCTGGGCAATGTCATTCAGGCCAAACGGATTCGGCAGCGGCAGTCCATCACGCCGGGCAAGCGCCGTCTGGTAGGCGTCGAAGACCTGGTAAAAGACCCACGCAGCCACCAGGATCCCGAAGATCCCCGCGTGGTCGCTCAGGCTGGCCAGCACTGCGAAGATGACAACGTGCGCGATCGCCTTGGCGTACTGCCCGTTGTACATCGCGCCTACGCCGGGGATGAAGCCCAGCAGGGCGGCCAGCATCGGGTGAGGCGTGCCGGAAAAGATGGGTGCTGCCGCCGTGCCGGCGCCAGTGCCGCGCAACCGCTCGGTCAGGCAGGTCTCGCAGAAGACAGAGCCACCCACGTTGCGTGCACAATCCTTGCATAGCGGTTTGCCACAGAATTGGCAAAAGGCAGACGAGGGAACTTCGGGATGATAGGTGCAATTCATACCAGGCTCCTTTCTATCGGCTTATGGTGATTGCCTGGTTCAGATAAGTGCTTCGGAGATAAGAACATCGGGGCCGAGGAGAAAATTGTGCTCCGCGTCCACACCTGCAAGTGTGGGTGCGGTCCGTTGGATGTCTTTGCGTGCGGCGCAAAGAGCGCCAGCACAGGGACAGGCGCCTCGTATGCGCTCTTCCGCTGCTCCGCAGGCGTATCGCTGCCGTCTTTGCGCGCCGATCCTCCCGGCTTGCCTCCGGAGGATGGCTTTGCCTGCGGCTGCGGCTTCTGCTGCTGTTGGGTCGCCGGTTGCGCCGCCGGAGCGCTGTTGCTCTTCGGCATCATCTCGTTCACCCGCGACTCCAGCTCATACACGATGCGCAGGTTCAGGTAATAGCGGGTCAGGTGTGCCGACGTGGTGTAGTACTGGTGGCTCAGCGACGTGGCTAGCGCGGACGGACTCAGATCGCTCAACTTCAACTGGTTTAGACGCACACCGGTTAGGTTCAGCGTCAGCGCGATCGAGAAGAAGGCCATCGCCAGCGTCATCAGAATGCGCGACTCCGCCATATGCCGCTGCAGCATCCCCACGGATACGCCCAGCCACGGCTGGCGCGGTATAGCTACGGCGCCGCCGGCAGCCAGTGGCGGCGCGTCGGGAAGCCCCGACGTCCCCACCAAAATCTTTTCTAGGAGCCCTTCCGGTGCTTCCGGCGTTTCGCGCAGAAATCGCAGCCATTCGCCGCCGCGCTTCGCCTCCTCCAGCAACTCTCCGCAGCCGGCGCCGCAGCTCTTGCTGTGTGCGGCAAAGGCCTCCGCTTCGCTGGCGCTGAGCGTGCCATCCAGCGCGTCAGTCAGCATCGCCTCCCAGGCTTCGCAGCTCAGGTTGCGGGGTCCTTTCTCCGGATTGTGATTCATCGCCACGGTTACATCACCTGTTTCTTATTACGTCCCAGCAGCCTGGCCAGTTCTGCCCGTCCCCGGCTGATGCGGCTTTTTACTGTCCCCTCCGGCACACGCAGCACCAGAGC
>DASZGZ010000075.1:0-7244 GCA_035938355.1 Acidobacteriaceae bacterium | reverse complement strand
GCCAGCATAAGCCCCGGCCACCCACTCTCCGCTTCGGGCCGAAGTTCATCCAGTCCGGGCACGATCGAGTAAGTCGCGCGAACTTCTTTGACGACCGCCGCCTTCACCAGGCGGGCGTCCTTCATCGCTGGGAAAAACAGTGACAGCTCACGCAATGCCAGATCGATGATCGCCTGACGTTCCATCGGCACCAGCGACTTTGATGCGCTGACAACCAGTTCGATGAGATGGCCGTCCCGCATCAACTGGCGCTCCGGCTGTATACGGGAGGTGTTGTAGAGCCATTGCACCGTTGTGTCGAGAAGCACGGCGTGTTCCAGATCTGTGATCTCGCGATCAAACCAGAGATGGATTCCCGTGAGCGGGGAGTGGCTGAAGCCAGCCAAAAGACGCTCCATCCGTTCGCGAGGCGCCCCCTGCGGCAGCGCCGGGAGCAATCTTCCCATGCCTTCAAATGACAGGGCCAGCACCACCGCATCGAAATCCCGGGCCTGCTCGGCTACCGAAATCCGCCATTGTCCGGAAGCCACGTCATGGCACAACCGTTCGACTGAACTTCGAAGGTGCACCTTTCCGCCAGCGCGTTCGATGGCTGCCGCGACCTGACCATACATCTCGCTCAGCGGCACGCGCGGAACCCCCATTCGTCCCGCTTCTGCGGAGAAGAGAAATGCCTCTCGGAACACCTTCGCCGCATAGCGCACAGAAATGCGATCGGGATCCTCGTTCAAAGCGCTGAAGAGTACCGGCTTCCAGAAATGCTCGATCGCACGCTGAGTCTGCCCCGTGATCCGCAACCAGTCTGCAAAGTTGTGCCGATCGTCTTCCGGCCTGCTGCCCTTCATGAATGTTGCGATGGCACGCGCGATCGCCAGCTTGTCGCGCAGATGGAGAGCCTTCGAAGCAAGAAAGGATGGCGTGCTGTGTAGTGGAGCCGGAAACCATGCCGGCTTCAGAATACTTCTCTGGCCACCTGGCTCCAGAAATGTAATCCGGTCTGACCAAAGTATCGTGTCTTCCGACTGCGCGCGCCGCAGCAGGTCCAGAATGTTGGTGCAGCAGCCTAGAACGATGTGCTGGCAATTATCGATGACCTCGCCGACTCCCGGATGCAGATAGGAGGAAGCACGTCCGCCGACATATGGCCTTTGTTCAAAGAGCTCTACCGCGTAGCCGTCTTGCGCCAATGCGCACGCCCCCGAGAGTCCTGCAACCCCGCCGCCTACCACCGCAACGCGGCGCCTGCCTGGCGACCCGGTCATCGCACTTTGCCTCGCAGACGCAGCGCAAACATCTGCGTCATGCCACCGAAAAGAATTAGCAGCTTCTCCCAAGTGGGTACCTGCACCCGCGACGTAAAGACATCGAAATGTCTCTCTTCGATCTTCGTCAAAAGTCGCGAGTAGATTTTTACGAGCACTCGCAGTGCGGGGCGGCTATCTGCACTGATCAAGGGCAACAGTCGATCGGCTGAGTGATAGTAAGCACGTGCGCGCCTGGCGATCCCCGCCAGCACCCGCCGCTGCGACTCTGTAAGCTCCGCCCCGGTTCGAACATGTGCCAGGGTCACCGCACTCGTGCCGGACGCTGCGAGCTCATCGGCCGGAATGTACACCCGTTCGCGTTCTGCGTCCTCGCGTACATCGCGGAGGATATTGGTCAACTGGAAGGCGATGCCGGTCTCTTCAGCAAGCTTCTCTGCAGCGGGACTGCTGTAACCAAAAATCCGGATGCAAACCAACCCAACCACAGAGGCGACGTAATAGCAGTAACGGTAGAGATCCGTGAATGTCGCGAATGTATCCAGTCCGTCAGCCCCACGCCGGTTCATCGCCTCAGGCTGAAGATCCATTGCAGTGCCCTGAATCAGTTGCTCCAGGAGTTCGTCCGGAATATGAAAGCGGCTTTGCGTGTCGCGGACAGCCATGAAGACTGGATCACCGGCTGCAGTCGTCGAATCGCGCCATGCCTCTGTCCACTGCGCCAGCTCTGCGCGTCTCGTGGCATGGTCCTTCGACTCGTCATCCGAGATATCATCCGCGCGCCGCATGAACGAATAGATAGCGCACATGGCATCGCGTTTGTACGCGGGCAACGCAACGAAGGAGTAGTAGAAGTTCTTAGCCTCTCGTTTGGCGATGGCCCGGCAGGCCGCATAGGCCGCCTCTATAGGCTGCGATTGCGTCAAGCCATCGATCCCGCTGGCCGCATCCCCGGCACAAAGCGGCCAGCCAGCGCATGCAGCAGCAGCATGGCCTTGCGCGGCTTCGATATGGTCGGTCTAGACGACAGCACATCATACTGTTGCGCCTCGATCGCGCGCAGAATCTCGACGCCACCGCGCGTAAACAGATCAAGATCGACTGCGAGTTCGCGGTCTACCATGCCGATCAGTTTTGCGCCACGCGCAAACATCGCTCGCGTGTAGGCGATCTGTTCACTCATGAGAGAGCGGAATGCCGGCGTTGCTAATCCTTGCGCGATCGTCGCCTCATCCACCCCGGAGGCGGCCATTGCATCACGGGGAATGTAGATGCGCCCGCGCGCGAAGTCCTCACGAACGTCCTGCCAGAAATTGGCCAGTTGCAATGCGCTGCACGTCTCATCGGAAAGCGCGAATCTTTCCGCATCGCGGTAGCCGCATGCATAGAGCACCAGTCTCCCGACCGGGTTAGCGGAATTACGGCAATACGCCAAAACCCCATCCATCGATGCATACCGAGTGACGGTCTGGTCTTGCCGGAAGGCGGTCAACAGATCATCGAATGGTTGTTTGGGAATATCACACATGCGAATCGTCTCTCGCAGGGCAACGAAGACCGGGTGCTTCGCCTCGCCTCGATAACAGGCATCGAGTTGCTCCTGCCACACGCCAAGCAGGGCCAGCGCCTGCGCGTGGCTTGCTACCTCATCGCCAAGGTCGTCTGAAATACGACAGTAGGCATAGATGCTGTGAAAGTGCGAGCGCAGGCGCTTTGGCAGAAGCCAAGAGGCGACGTGGAAGTTCTCATAGTGCGATTCAGCCAGTTCACGGCAATACTGCTGCGCCTCCGCTAATGTAGGAGCGCGCTCCGGAATCCGATACGAAGATGGAAGAGTGGCCCACCCCTGTTCCACAAGCGCGTTCGCATCCGCCACAGTGTTCTGCATTGCCATCATGGCAGGATCACCGTTTTGATCTCATTGGTGCGACGCATCATCCCTTGAAACACGGAAACAAGGTCGCGCAACGGAGCATGTCCCGTGATGAATGCATCCGCGTCGAACGAAGGATTCGCAATCAGGGCAAGCGCTCTGCGGCAGACAGCCGGCGTGTGGTGAAAGCTCGCTTTGAGCTCGATGTCGTTGTAGTGCAGGTGATTGGTGTCCAGATCGACACGGGTCCCCTTAGCCGGACCACCGAAGAAGTTCACGAGGCCGCCACGGCGGACCATGTCTACCGCCCATTGCCAGGTAAGAGGCAACGCCACCGCCTCGATAGCAATATCGACTCCGCGATGATCCGGCGTCAGTGCGCGGACTGCAGCAATTGGGTCTTTCACCCTGGTCATTTGCACCACATGCTGCGCTCCGAGCCGCCGCGCTGCAGTCACCTGCTGGTCATGCTTCACCACGGCAATCACGCGGACGCCGGCAAGCGCCGCAGCATGAATCATCAACAGACCAATTGGCCCCGCGCCGATCACAGCCATGGTATCGCCACGCTGCGCGCGGCTCTCTTCAAGCCCGCGCAGTACGCATGCGAGGGGCTCTGTAAGCGCCGCGTGCTCGTCAGTCACATGAGCCGGAATCTCCAGCGTATTCTTTTCCACGATGCGCGCTGGCACACGGATCCATTCGGCATAGGCGCCGTTGTTGAACAGCAGATCCTCGCAGAGATTCTGCTGCTCGTGCTGGCACCAATAGCAACGGTCGCACGGTGCCGAGTTCAGAGCGACCACGCGAGTGCCAGGACGAAAGGCGGAGACCCCCTCGCCCACCGCGGCCACCACGCCCGCCAACTCATGTCCGAAGAGAGCAGGCATGTTCAGCATCCTGGCGTGGTAACCCCGGCGATACGTCTTCAGGTCAGTTCCGCAGGTCAGGGCGGCATGGACACGGACGACAATCTCGCCGGCCCTGGGCAAGGGTCGCTCCACGTCCTCGATCCGGACATCTTCTTTGCCGTAGAGTACGGCCGCCTGCATCCCTGTCGCCATTGCCCTATTTTCTCAGATTGCGCCCTGCGTCAGCTTCCGGGCGCAATCATGACCTTCATGGAGTCCGGATGCGGTACGGAGGCAAGCGCGATTGCCTCCCCTGCCCGCGAGAGCGGAAACCGGTGCGAAATAAGCCGTGTCAGATCGTAGCCTTGAGTGTAGCCATCCACTACGATTCGTACACCCTCATCCTGGATCTCGGCGGATGAGCTGTAGGATCCCATCAAGGTCTTCTCATCCATGCACACTACGGCGGGGTCAAAAACAGCCTCTCCATGCTGCGTCTGCGCAAATAACATGACGCGGCCGCCAGGACGCGCCGCTTCGATCGCCGTGCGAATCAACGCGTTGCCGCCCACCGCCAGCAGAACGGCATCGGCTCCGCGGCCTTCGCTCTCCTCGCGAATGCGCGCCACGACATCTTCGGTGCTCGCGTCGATGGGATGCTCCAGTCCGTACGTCCGCGCCACGGAATGGCGTTGCGGATAAAGGTCTGAAGTCACCACCTTGGCGCCGGTACGCTTCGCGAGCGTGGCCAGCAGGATGCCGATAGGTCCCTGTCCAATCACCAGAACGGTCTCGTCCGGCTCCAGATGGAGGGATCGCACACCTTTATATGTGGTGTTCAACGGCTCAATGAAGGCTGCCTGTTCAAACGGAACGTGGGACGGCACCTTTATCAGGCCGTGGCGCACAATCCAATCCATGACTCGTACATACTCAGCGAATCCGCCGCCGGACGGTTCAAAACCCGCCGTACACCCCACGTGCTTATAGGCCGGACATTGGGCGAAGGTCTTCTTGCGGCAGTAATAACAGGCGCCGCACGGTACGTGGTGAAAGACGGAGACCCGATCTCCGATCTGGAAATCATGCACGCCGTCTCCCACAGCCGCGATCACTCCCGCGGTTTCATGGCCGAAGATGCGCGGAGCTGAGTGAGAGCCGGTGTGGATCTTCTTGAGATCGGTGCCGCAGACGCCACATGTGGCCACGCGCAGTAGCACTTCGCCAGGGCCAATGCGCGGCACAGGCACCGTCTCGACACGTACGTCATTCACGCCACGATAGACAGCAGCCTGCATTGTCTCCGGGATGCTATGCGGCACGCTTATTTCTTTTTCAACCGTTGCGGTCTGCATACTTTCCTTCATCCATCCATCGGCGGAGCACCTGGCCCAGCGCATCTGCGCCGCTCTTGCTGTTCCTTCCCATCCGCAGCAGCGGAGCCACATAGCGCGGATGAGTCAAAGCGTATGCGGCCACCTGTCGAGTGCGCAACTGCTTCTCCTGATCCAGAAAGTAATTGAAGTCCGGCAAATCCTCGCTGGCAATATCGGTGACCGCCTTCCAGCAGTGGAATGGAATGCCTTTCGCCCGGGCGGCCCGCCCGACCGCCGCGGCCTCCATGTCCACCAGTGAAGCGCCATGTTGTTCGGCAACGCGACGCTTTTCATCCCGCCCGGCTACGTGATCCAGCGTGACCAGCTTGATGGGGCTGCCGTCAGCGGACGTAGCATACCGCTCGCCTGTCACGGCATCGATTACCTCGCCTACTTCGTAAGCCGTTCCGGGCTGCACCCCGCATGACGCCCCTCCCGCCCACCCGATCGATACCAGCGCATCCAGGTGGCCATAGCTCTCCGCGATGGCTACCGCCTTTTCTGCGCGTTGGGCTCCTATGCCCTTCGCGACTGCGATGGCTGCGAGGTCGCCGCGCTGCGTGAGAAATGCGCCATCCGGCTGCTGCGACCAGCCGCTCACCAGGGGCTTCAATTCCCCAGCCAGCGCTGCGATAATGCCGATCCGATAGCTCATGTGGCGGGCGCGTATCCGTGCGCCCGGAACCAGTCGATAGCCGCACGGAGCGCCGTGTAGACCGGCACAATCCGGAAGCCCAGCTCACGCTCCGCCTTTGCCGAAGATGCAAACATCTTTTTCTTACCCATCCGCACAGCCTCCACCGTGGCGCGGGGTTCCCTGCCACGTAGCCTACCGGTAAACGTCTCGTCGAAGAAAGCAAATGCCATTGCTACCGGATGCGGCACTTCAATGGTAGGAGACGGTATACCGGTGATGGCGGACATTTTGTCCAGTATCTGTTTCAGTGAAAAATTCTCGCCACCCAGAATGTACCGCTCGCCCGGCCGGCCGCGCTCCAGAGCCCCCACATGCATGCGCGCCACCTCGTCGACATCCACCAAATTCAGTCCTGTATCCACATACGCGGGGAACTTGCGGTTAAGAAAATCGACGATGATCTGCCCGGTCGGCGTGGGCTTGATGTCGTTTGGCCCAATCGGCGTGGTTGGGTTCAATACGATCACATGTTGACCATCACGGGCCGCAGCAATTGCCTCCTGCTCGGCAAGGTACTTGGACCGCTTGTAATGCCCGATCATATCGTCGATCGAGACCGGCGTATTCTCATCCACGATGGTGCCATCCTCTCGAAAGCCCATCGTTGCCACGCTCGACGTGTAGACAACTTTTGCCACCCCGAGTTCGCGGGCCAACGCCAGCAGGTTGCGCGTACCGTCCACATTCGCCGCGTACATAGACTGCGGGTCGCGTACCCACAAGCGATAGTCAGCCGCCACATGAACCAGCACCTCGCAGTCACCGAGTGCGGACCGAAAGCTGTCCGGATTGCGAAGATCGCCGATCACAGTCTCGGCCGGGAGGCCTTCCAGGTTATCCAACCGGCTTGTGGGTCTGACCAGAAGATGCAATTGAGCGCCCCGCGCGGCAAAAGCGCGCGCGACATGGCTGCCTACGAAGCCAGTTGCCCCTGTCAGGAAGACCTTCATGCGCTGATGAAAGCGACCAGCTTTCCGCCCGAGAGAATCGAGGCGGCAGCGAGCTTAGTCGAGTTTCTCTGCCTCGATCCCGATTCCCTTTTCGCCGGCCGCCTTTTTCTCCCAATACTTCTTCACCCAGGCGTCGAAGCTCTTGCCTGCGGCAGTGTCCCGTCCACTGAAAGCCAGGCCCGCAATCTCGTTATACGGAATCGAAATCTTCTGTGAGCTGCCGGGCAGCAGGACG
>DASZGZ010000074.1:0-4379 GCA_035938355.1 Acidobacteriaceae bacterium | reverse complement strand
GCGCTCGGCCTCGTCCGCAAGGACGAGATCTTCTACGCCAAGGCCACCGGCATCGGCAATCCGGTGATCTACGTGGGCGCCAAGACTGGCCGCGACGGCATCCACGGCGCGACGATGGCCAGCGAAGAGTTCACCGAAGGCTCCGATCAGAAGCGCCCCAACGTGCAGATGGGCGACCCCTTCATGCAGAAGCTGCTACTCGAGGCTTGCCTTGAAGCGATGCAGACCGGTGCGGTCGTTGGCATTCAGGATATGGGGGCCGCCGGTCTGACCTGCTCCACCTGCGAGATGGGCGCGCGCGGCGGTGTCGGCCTCGACGTCGAGCTCGACAACGTGCCACAGCGCGAAACCGGCATGACCAGCTACGAGATCATGCTCTCGGAAAGCCAGGAGCGCATGCTGCTCGTCGCAGAAAAAGGCCGCGAGAACGAAGTACTCCGCGTCTTTGAAAAGTGGGGACTCGATGGCGTGATCGTGGGCGAAGTCATCGGCGAGCCGCAGATGCGCATCCGCCACCACGGTGAGCTCGTCGCCGACATTCCGAATCAGTCGCTCACCGACGATGCCCCGCTCTACCACCGGCCCGTCGGCACCTGGAAAGCGCCCGTCCCGCTCGATCCGCCCGCGGAAGTGCTCGAAGAACTCAAGAAGCCGCGCGACTACACCGCTGACCTGAAGAAGCTGCTCGCGAGCGCAAACATCTGCAGCAAGCGCTGGGTCTTTGAGCAGTACGACTCCATGGTGCAGACCAACACCGTGCAGGGCCCCGGCGGCGAAGCCGGCGTGATGCGAGTCAAAAATTCCGGAACACCGGGGCACGAGCGCGGCCTCGCGATGGCACTCGATGGCAACGGCCGCTGGAGCTACCTCGATCCGAAGCAGGGCGCCAAGCTCGCCGTGGCCGAAGCGGCGCGCAAAGTGGCCTGTACCGGAGCTGTACCGGTAGCTGCGACAAATTGCCTCAACTTCGGCAACCCGGAGAAGCCGGAGATCATGGCCCAGCTCTCAGCCGCCATCGACGGCATCGCCGAAGCCTGCACCGCGCTCGGCACGCCCATCACCGGCGGGAATGTCTCTCTCTACAACGAAACCAAGGGTGAAGGGATTTATCCGACTCCAGTCGTTGGCGTGGTTGGGATTCTTGAGGATGCATCGAAGGCTGTCCCGGCTGATTTTCACAACGAGGGCGATGTCCTGCTCCTGCTTCAGAATGGAACCGCCGCAGTTGGTTCGGCGATTCAGGAATTGGGATCTTCGGCCTTCGCACAGGGAGGCCTCGGAACCACGTGGGGTACGCCGCCCTCCTTGCACCTTGAAGCAGAGGCAGGGCTTCATTCGAAGCTTCAGGAGCTTGCATCGCAGGGGTTGATCACCGCAGCGCGTCCAGTTTCTGATGGAGGGCTTGCGGTAACGCTTGCGGAAGGATGCATGCGGCACAGCGTCGGAGTGGACGCTCTATTGCAGTACTATCCAACGGATCCTTCGTATGTCCGCCTTTTCGGGGAGCATGCAACACAGGTCGTCCTGGCATGTCCTGCAAGTTCAGCCGAGAAGGTGAAGAAGATCACCGACACCGGTGGACTTACAAGCGCCTGGCATCTGGGCTCCGTAACCAATGGCAATTTCCGGATTAAATCCCAGACGTATCTAGAGACCGACGAGCCTTTCAAATTCAAAAAGGGCGATATCGTAACCCTGGTGGACACGACAACTGCCGAGCTTCGCGAGTCCTGGTCCAACGCTCTTCAATCCACTCTGAGCGTCGACACGGTGACCGCATGACCGACCGTCTCTATCAAGGCGTACCGGGCATCGAGGAAGCGCTTCCCTCCTCGCAATCCCCCATCGCGCGCGAGCACGATCCAGACACTCTCCACGAAGAATGCGGCGTAGCCGCCATCTACGCTCACCCCGAAGCCGCGCGCCAGGTCTACCTCATGCTCTACGCGCTGCAGCATCGCGGGCAGGAGTCCGCCGGCATCGCCACCGCTGACGGCCATCACCTCTCGAACATCAAGGGTATGGGACTCGTCGCCGACATCTTCACCGAAGAGGTCCTGCAGAAGCTCCCCGGAAATCTCGCCATCGGCCACACGCGCTATTCGACGACGGGTGATTCGGCGCTACTCAACGCACAGCCCATCCGCGTCGAATCCACCAAGGGCCTCATCGCCATTGCGCACAACGGCAATCTGGTCAACCTCGGCAACATCCGCGCCAAGCTCGAGCGCGAAGGAGCCTTCTTCCAGACCACCTCCGACTCCGAGATCATCGTCCAGCTCATCGCGCACTCGCAGGCCACCACGCTCGTAGACGCCATCGCCGACTCGCTCTCGCAGATCGATGGCGCTTTCTCCGTCGTCATGATGACGCGCGACCGCATCTTCGCCGCGCGCGATCCACGCGGCTTCCGCCCGCTCTCCATGGGTCGCATCGTGGGTGAAAATGGCGCGCCCGACGTCTTCGTCTTCGCCTCTGAAACCTGCGCGTTCGATCTATTGCGTGCCGAGTATGTCCGCGATGTCGAACCCGGCGAGCTTGTCATGGTCTCACCGGACGGCATCACGTCGCGCAAGTACGCTAGCGGCGTTCCGCAGACCAGCTGCATCTTCGAGCACGTCTACTTCGCCCGGCCCGATAGCCGCATCTTCGGCCGCTGGGTACAGGAGAGCCGCGAAAAGATGGGCCGCCAGCTCGCACGTGAATCCGGCGTGCCTGCCGATCTCGTTGTCCCGGTGCCGGATTCCGGTGTCACCGCGGCGCTCGGCTATGCGGCGGAGAGCGGCATCCCGTTCAACTTCGGCCTCATCCGCAACCACTACGTGGGCCGCACCTTCATCGAGCCTGAGCAGCGCGTGCGCGACTTCGGCGTGAAGCTGAAGCTCAATCCCGTGCGCAATCTGCTCGCGGGCAAGCGCATCATCCTTGTCGACGACTCCATCATTCGCGGTACCACCAGCCGCAAGATCATTCGCATGGTGCGCGCAGCCGGTGCGAAGGAAGTGCACCTGCGCATCAGCTGCCCGCCTACCGTGTCGCCGTGCTTCTACGGTGTGGACACGCCAAGCAAGAAGGACCTGATCGCCGCGAACAACACCGTCGACGAGATCCGCAGCTTCATCGAAGCCGACTCGCTCGCTTATCTATCGCTCGACGGACTGCTTGAGGCGTGCGGCAACAAGCCGATGTTCTGCACTGCCTGCTACACCGGCAACTATCCCACCGAATGGGTCGATGTGGACGAGATACTGCCCGCGATGGCAGAAACCTAAGCCGTCTCTCTTTTGCTGACAAGCCACTCCCCAACAACCACATAACTTATTTCTGCCTCTCACCTTACGTAGGCAACAGCACACACGTGTGTACGGAGGCAAGCATGGCAAGAAAGAAAGCACCCTCTAAAAAGAAGTACGGTGCAGCGGCATCAAAGTCCGTCGAGCGCGAGATGAAGGCTTACAAGAAAGGCAAGCTCAAGTCCGGCCGCAGCGGCGCCACGGTCAAGAGCAGGAAGCAGGCAATCGCGATCGGTCTCTCCGAAGCCCGCGCTGAGGGCGCAAAGGTTCCCCCGGCCCCCGGAAGGAAGGCTGCGAAGAAAAAATCTGCAAAGAAAAAGAGCACAAAGAGCGCAAAGAAAAAGGCATCCGGCCGCAAGAAAGCTACGAAGAAATCTTCTAGGAAAAAGTCTTCACGTTAGCTCGAGGACTTGGCACCAGATCCCGAATCGGAAGAACTCGCGGCGCTGCTCCCTGAATTCGAGGAGGCAGCGCCGGAGTCGCTTTTGCTGGAGCTGTCGCTCTTGCCACCTTCGGATTTGGACGAACTTTCCGCACTCTTCGCGGCATCCTTTGAGCCGCCGTCCTTCGAACTACCTGCACCACTTGAAGACGGCGCTTTGTTCCGGCCGGCATAGTCGTTCACGTACCAACCGGCGCCCTTGAACTGAATAGCCGGCGCGGAGATGAGCCGCTCTACCTCGCCGCCACACGTGGGACACACTTTCTCCTCGGGCGCGCTGAAGCTCTGGATCTTCTCAAAGCGATGTCCACATTGCTTGCACTGGTATTCGTAAAGCGGCACGTATGATGGCTCCTGCTGATGTCTGTCGCTATTGTAGCGATGGCGGCGCGCTGTCCCTAGTTGAGCGGAGCCAGCTTGACCAGCCGCACTCGAGTCACCGCCTCGATCGCCTCCAGCGCTCCGAGCACAGCCGGCGTGATCTCGCCATCCACCTGCACCACGGCGATCGCCCCGCCCGCGCCACTCTTTGCCGCCGCCTCCGCACCGCGACCCAACGCGAAGTTTGCGATGTTCACCTTGTGTTCGCCGAGCACGGTGCCCACGCGGCCAATGACGCCGGGCACGTCGTGATTGCGGATGGC